>DASXXO010000155.1:0-38146 GCA_036503045.1 Caldimonas sp.
ATCTTGACTGCGTGCGGGCCCAGTTCCTTGGCCAGCCGGTCGAGGTAAGGTGCTGCCGTCCTGGTGAAGCCGGACTTGTCGACGTCGGTCACCACCTTGACGCCGATCGCCTTCAGCTTGGCGGCCGACTGATGCTCGAGCTCGAGCGCCTTCGCCGGTTGGATTCGACCGACCTCGTCGGCCGCGGTCGTTACCCATTTCTTCTGGTCGGCGCTCAGGCTCTTCCACAGCTTGTCGCTGATCCAGACGAAGTTGTTGTTCGCCTCGTGCTCGGTCATGGACAGCACCGGCGCCACTTCGTAGTGCTTGTTGACGAGGTATACGTTGACGCCGTTCTCGGCGACGTCGACGACGCCGGTCTGCAAAGAGGTGTAGACGCTGCCGAACGGCATGTGCACGGTCTGCGCGCCGTAGGCCGGGAACATCGCGTCCTCGGTGGCCGTCGCCTGCACCCGGACCTTCAGGCCCTTGATGTCCTCGAGTTTTCTGATCTCCTTCTTGCTGTACATGTTGCGCAAACCGAGCGTGATGACGGCCAGCACATGCCCGCCTTGGACGGTGTCCTCGACCATGTCCTTGACCGCTTGCACGACCATCGGATCGGCGAGCGATTTCTTCAGGTGATCCTCGGAGCGGAACAGGAAATGCAACGACATCACGCCTGCCTGCGGCGAGAGGGTCGCCGCGTTCGCCGCCGAGGTGATGCAGAACTCGATGTCGCCCGCCTTCATGAGCTGCAGCACCTGCGGCTCTTGGCCGAGCTGCGCGCCCGGGTACTGGTCGATCAGCATCGTGCCCTTGCTCAGCTCCTTGAGCCTCTCGGCGAAGATGTCGCCAGCGATGCTGTAGCCGGTGTTGCGCGGCTGGTCGTAGGCGAAGCGATAGTGCTTGACGTCTTGCCCCCAGCCAGGCGATGACGCCGAGGTGGCGACCAGCGCCAGGGCCAATGCGCGCAAGATGCTCAGAGCGGTGCGATCTGCCATGGCTGTCTCCTCCAATTGGTGCAGAGCGCAGATGTAGCGGCAACGCCCGGCACGCGCAATTGCCGGATGCCCGGCGTTGTCCGGACAACCGTGCACAGAGGGACGCGATGGCATACGTCTTGCAGAACCGCGCTGGTATACCGCCGCGTGCACCAGAGTCAGGCGAACGCGCGGGTCCACCAACAGCCGGGGAGCCCCATGACCAATCGCTCGCACGATTCCAGCCGCCGCCGCGCACTCGCGCAACTCTCTGCAGGCTCGCTTGCGACGCTCGCGCCGTGGGCGCTGCGGCCAGCGCTCGCGCAAGCCAAGGCGCTCACGGTCGGCGTCATCTACGTCGGTCCGCGCGACGACTTCGGCTACAACCAGGCACAGGCGCAGGCCGCTGCTGAGGTCAAGAAGATGCCCGGCATCAAGGTCGTCGAGGAGGAGAACGTCCCCGAGACGACCGCGGTGCAGAAGACGATGACCGGCATGATCCAGCAGGACGGCGCCACGGTCCTCTTTCCGACCTCGTTCGGCTACTTCGACCCGCACGTACTCGTGCTCGCGCCCAAGTTCCCCGACGTGCGCTTCTCGCACTGCGGGGGCCTGTGGACCGACAAGAACCCGAAGAACGCGGGCAGCTATTTCGGCTACGTCGAGGAGTGCCAGTACCTGAACGGCGTTGTCGCGGGCCACATGTCGAAGTCGAAGAAGCTCGGCTTCGTCGCCGCGAAGCCGATCCCGCAGGTGCTGAAGAACATCAACGCGTTCACGATGGGCGCGCGCTCGGTCGATCCGAAGATCACGACGACGGTGATCTTCACCGGCGAGTGGTCGATGCCGGTCAAGGAAGCCGAGGCGACGAACTCGCTCGCCGACCAGGGCGTCGACGTCTTCACGATGCACGTCGACGGGCCGAAGGTCGTCGTCGAGACGGCGGCCAAGCGCGGCAAGATGGTCTGCGGCTACCACGCGAGCCAGGCCAAGCTCGCGCCGCAGGCCTACCTCACCGGCGCCGAGTGGAACTGGCTCACCGCGTACAAGACGGTGATCGAGGCGGCGCAGACCGGCAAGCCGCATCCGAACTTCCTGCGCGGCGGCCTGAAGGAGGGCTACGTCAAGATGTCGCCGTACGGCCCGATGGTGAGCGAGGCGGCGAAGAAGAACGCCGAGGACGTCAAGGCGAAGATGCTCGCCGACAAGTTCGACATCTTCCAGGGCGGCTCGGCCGGCCTCAAGGACAACAAGGGCGCGACCGTCATTGCCGCCGGCAAGATCATCAAGCAGACCGACGTCGAGCTCGAGAAGATGAACTACCTCGTCGAAGGCGTGGTCGGCTCGGCCTGAAGGCATGACGCCCGCCGGGCTTACGGCTGCGCCGCAGCGCCATCCCCCGAGGGGGCCGCGGCCCCGCCTCCCGCGAACCCACGTTCGTGAAAGCCTTCGCTGAGGTCGGCATCCCGATCGGCGCGCTCGCCGCGGCGCTGCTGCTGTTCGGCGGCTTCGTCTGGCTCGGCGGCGCGAGCCCTGTCGAAACCTGGAAGATCCTCTTCAAGGGCGCGTTCGGCGATTGGTTCTCCTGGCAGAACACGCTGCAGCGCGCAGCGCCGTTGATGCTGACCGCGCTCTGCGTCGCGCTGCCGGCGCGCGCGGGGCTGATCATCATCGGCGGCGAAGGCGCGGTCGTGCTCGGCGGCCTCGCCGCCGCAGCGCTGCCGTACGCCGTGCCGCTGCCCGGCAACGCGCTCGGCAGCACGCTTCTCTGCATCGCCGGAATGCTCGTCGGTGCGGCATGGATCGCGATCGCCGGTGCGCTGCGCCAGTACCGCGGTGTCAACGAGACGATCTCGAGCCTGCTCCTCGCCTACACCGCGATCGCGCTCTTCAAGCAGCTCGTCGAAGGGCCGCTGCGCGACCCGAAGACGCTCAACAAGCCGTCGACGCGCTCGCTCGTCGAGGCGCTGCAGATCGGCGGCATCGCCGGCTCGGACGTGCACTGGGGTCTCGTCCTCGGCGTCGTCGCTTGCATCGGCCTGGGCCTCTGGCTCGCGTTCACGCCGGGCGGCTTCGCGCTGCGCGTCGTCGGCGGCAACCCGCGCACCGCCCAGCTCGTCGGCCTGCCGGTCAGCCGGCTGGTCCTGCTCGCGTGCGCGCTCGGCGGCGCGTGCGCCGGGCTGGCGGGCGCGGTCGAGGTCGCGGCCGTGCACACGAATGCCAACGCGTCGCTGATCGCAGGCTACGGCTATGCCGGAATCCTGGTCGCGTTCATCGCCCGCCAGAGCCCGTTCGCGATCGTCCCGGTCGCGATCCTGTTCGGCGGCTTCGGCGCTGCCGGAAGCCTCCTGCAGCGCAGGCTCGGCCTGCCCGACGCGTCGGTGCAGGTGCTGCAGGGAATCGCCTTCGTGCTGATCCTCGCCAGCGAATCGCTGCGCGGCATCGATTGGGCGGCGCTCCGCGCGAGGCGCACAGAGCGCGTGGCGGAGATCGCACGCGCGACAGCCGCGCCGGTCGTGAAGGATGCGGCATGAAGCGAAGCAGTGTTGAGGTCCTCGTATGAGCCACGACGTCGTCGTCGCCTTGGTCGCGGCGATCGTCGGCGGCGCGCTGCGGGTCGGCGTGCCGTTCCTGTTCGTCAGCCTCGGCGAGTGCCTGACCGAGAAGTCGGGTCGCATCAACCTCGGCCTCGAAGGCGTCCTCGTGCTGTCGGCGATGGCCGGCTTCGGCGGCGCGTACCTGACGGGGTCGCCGTGGCTCGGCGTCGCGCTCGCGGCGTGCGCGGGTGCGGCGCTCGCGCTGCTGCACGGCGTGCTCTGCTCGCTGCCGCGCGTCAACGACGTCGCCACCGGCATCGCCTTGATGCTGTTCGGCACGGGCCTCGCGTTCTATCTCGGCAAGCCCTTGATCCAGCCGCAGGCGGCGCAGCTCCCGGGGATCGCGCTCGGCGCCTGGAGCGACTCGTCGGTGGTCCAGGCGGCGCTCCAAATCAACCCGCTGCTGCCGCTCGGCATCCTTCTCGCGATCGCCATGAACCTCGGGTTCAACCGCACCCGCTGGGGCCTCCTTGTGCGTCTCGCCGGCGACTCGGCGAGCGCGACGAGGGCGCTGGGCTATTCGGTCGACGGGATCCGCGTCGCGGCGACGGTCGCCGGGGGCGCGATCGCCGGTCTCGGCGGCGCATCGCTCACGCTGTTCTATCCGGGCAGCTGGAACGAGGGCATCTCGAGCGGGCAGGGCCTGATCGCCGTCGCGCTCGTCATCTTCGCGCGCTGGAGCGCGCTGCGCTGCGTCGGCGCGGCGCTCCTCTTCGGCGGCGCCGGCGCGATCGGCCCGGCGCTGCAGTCGATCGGCGTCAGCCGGGGCTATTACCTGTTCGCCGCGGTGCCGTACGTGCTCACGCTCGTCATCCTCGTGATCAGCTGCCGGCCGGGAAGCGTCGCGCGCGGTAGCCCGGGCGAGCTGTCGTCGGTCAAGTAGCAGCAAAGGAGAGCGCATGAGCGGTCTCGGTGGTCTCAACAAGTCGCCGAACGGCGTCGTCGTCGGCCTCGTGCAGCTGCAGCTGCCGGTGGTCGAGACGCCGGCGCAGCTCGCGGCGCAGGCGGAGCGCATCGTCCGGATGGTCGGCAAGGCGCGCCGCAACAACGCCGGCCTCGACCTCGTCGTCTTCCCCGAGTACGCGCTGCATGGCCTCTCGATGAGCACCGCGCCCGAGCTAATGTGCCGGATCGACGGGCCCGAGGTGGCGGCATTCCAGGCCGCTTGCATCGAGCACAGGCTCTGGGGCTGCTTCTCGTTGATGGAGTGGAACCCGAACGGCAACCCGTACAACACCGGCATCGTCATCGACGACCACGGCGAGGTCGCGCTCTACTACCGCAAGCTCCACCCGTGGGTGCCGGTCGAGGCGTGGGAGCCGGGCAACGTCGGCATCCCGGTGATCGATGGGCCGAAGGGAATCAAGCTCGGGCTCGTCATCTGCCACGACGGCATGTTCCCGGAAATGGCGCGCGAGTGCGCGTACAAGGGGGCAGAGTTGATGCTGCGCACCGCGGGGTACACGGCGCCGGTCGCGCACGCATGGAGGATCACCAACCAGGCCAACGCGTTCCAGAACCTGATGGCGACGGCGAGCGTGTGCCTGTGCGGCAGCGACGGCAGCTTCGACTCGATGGGCGAAGGCATGTTCTGCAATTTCGACGGCACGGTGCTGGTCGAGGGCAGCCGCCGGCCCGACGAGATCATCACCTGCGAGATCCGCGCCGACCTCATCCGCGAGGCGAGGAAGCACTGGGCGGTCGAGAACAACCCGTATCAGCTCTGGCACCGCGGCTACGTCGCGGTGCAGGGCGGAGCGATGGACTGCCCGTACACGTTCATGCACGACATGGTCCACGGGCGCTTCCGCCTGCCGTGGGAAGACGAGGTCGTGCACATCGACGGCACGTCGTGCGGCTTCGCGCCGCCGACGCGGCGGCACGATCCGCACAACATGCTTCCCGGGGCCGGGGGCGAATTGCCCGGGCTGAAGGCTGCGTGAGCATGCACGACACCGCGCGAGAGCGGGACGGTGGGGCGCTCCACGCTGCTCATGTCCCCCGAAGCCGGCCGGCGGCCGACTCCTCCTCCTCCTCTATTTCGCTGCGCAGAACGCCCCATCGTCCCGACCCTGCAGCGTCGTTGCCCCGCGGCTCTCCGCTGCTGGCTCGCGCCGACCGTCGAGCCGCAACCTCATGAACAAACACCCGCGCGTTGTCAATGCCGATCCGTACCCGTGGCCGTACGACGGCGACCTGCGCCCCGCCAACACCGCGCTCGTCGTCATCGACATGCAGACAGACTTCTGCGGCGCCGGCGGATATGTCGACAAGATGGGCTACGACCTGGTTCTCACGCGCGCGCCGATCGAGCCGATCAAGCGGCTCATGGCGCGCATGCGGGCGCTCGGCTTCCACGTCATCCACACGCGCGAAGGACATCGGCCCGACCTCTCGGACCTGCCGGCGAACAAGCGCTGGCGCTCGCGCCGAATTGGCGAAGGCGGGCGCGGGATCGGCGACGCGGGACCGTGCGGCCGCATCCTCGTGCGCGGCGAACCAGGCTGGGAGATCGTCCCCGAGCTCGCCCCGCTCGCCGGCGAAGTTGTCATCGACAAGCCCGGCAAGGGATCGTTCTGCGCGACCGACCTCGAGCTCGTCCTGCGCACGCGCGGCATCACGAACCTGCTCCTCGCCGGCATCACCACCGACGTCTGCGTCTCGACGACGATGCGCGAGGCGAACGACCGCGGCTTCGAGTGCCTCGTCCTCGCCGACTGCACCGCCGCGACCGACCGCGGCAACCACCTCGCGGCGCTCAAGATGGTGACGATGCAGGGCGGCGTGTTCGGGGCGGTCGCCTCGTCGTCGGCGGTGCTCGAGGCGCTCGGGAGCCGGGGCGGATGACCGCGCCGCTCGACCCCGTCCCGCCGCCGACCGGCGCGCTCGCGCTCGAGACGTTCGAGCTCACCAAGCGCTTCGGCGCGTTCACGGCGATGGACCGCGTGACCATGACGGTCGCCGCCGGCTCGGTGCACGCGCTGCTCGGCGAGAACGGCGCCGGCAAGAGCACGCTCGTGAAGTGCGTCGCCGGCTCGCAGCGGCCCGACGGCGGCGCGATCGTCATCGACAGGCGAGAGCGCGACATCGCGACGCCGGTCGTCGCGCGCGCGCTCGGCATCGGCATGGTCTACCAGCACTTCACGCTCGCGCCCAACATGACGGTCGCCGAGAACCTGCTGCTCGCCGGCGGCCGCACGCCGGCGCTGATCGACTGGACGAGCGCGCGCGCCGAGCTGCGCGCGTTCCTCGCGACGACGCCGTTCTCGCTCTCGCTCGACGCGACGCCCGCATCGCTCTCGGCGGGCGAGAAGCAGAAGCTCGAGCTGCTGAAGCAGCTCTACCTCAAGCCGCGCCTCCTGATCCTCGACGAGCCGACCTCGGTGCTGACGCCGCAGGAGGCCGACGAGGTGCTCGCGTTCGTGCGCGCCGTCGCGCAGCGCGGCGAGTGCACGGTGCTCATGATCACGCACAAGTTCCGCGAGGTGATGGCGTACGCCGACGAGGTCACGGTGCTCCGGCGCGGCCGCAAGGTGCACGGCGCCGCGGTCGCCTCGACGACGCCGGCCGAGCTTGCGCTGGCGATGATCGGCGCAGGGGATGAGGGCGCGGCGGCGGCAGTGATCGACGAAGGGCACGCGGTCGCGCGCGTGCCGACCGACGCCAAGGCTGCACTCGCGCTCGAGGTCGCCGGCCTGGTCGCGATGGGCGATCGCGGCGCGATCGCCGTGCACGGCCTGTCGCTCGCGGTCCGGCGCGGCGAGATCCTCGGCATCGCCGGCGTCTCTGGCAACGGGCAGCGCGAGCTGATCGAGGCGATCGTCGGTCAGCGCCCGCGCACGGCGGGCACGGTGCGCGTCGTCGGCCGTTCGTACGCCGGGCGGCGCTCGGAGAACCGCGAGCTGGGCTTGCGCGCGCTGCCCGAGGAGCCTTTGCGCAACGCGAGCGTCGGCGAGCTGAGCGTCGCCCAGAACATGGCCCTGCGCGACTTCGACGAGCCGCCGCTGCGGCGCGCCCTGCTGCCCGGGCTCGCGTGGCTCCGCTTCGCCGCCTGGCGCGCGCGCGCGCGCGAATGGATCGCCGCGTACGGGATCAAGACGCGCAGCGAAAACGCGCCGATCGCGAGCCTTTCGGGCGGCAACGTGCAGCGCGCGGTGCTCGCGCGCGAGCTCGCTGGCGAAGGCAACGTGCTGATCGCCGTCAACCCGGTGTTCGGCCTCGACTTCGCCGCCGTGCGCGAGATCCATGCACGGATCCTGCAGGTGCGCGCGCGCGGCGCGGCGGTGCTGCTCGTGAGCGAGGACCTCGACGAGCTGCTCGAGCTCTCGGACCGCATCGCCGTCATGAGCGAAGGCCGGATCGTCTTCGAGACACCGGCCGCGGGCGCCGACCGGCGGACGATCGGCGCGCACATGGGCGGCGGCGAGCACCACGACGGCGCTGCCGCGCCCGCACTGGTGCAACGGCTCGCCGAGGCAGCATGAAGACCTTCCACCTCGCGGCGACGCCGCTCGCATTCGACTTCCCGTCCGGGCGCACGGCGCTCGTGGTCATCGACATGCAGCGCGATTTCATCGAGCCGGGCGGCTTCGGCGCCTCGCTCGGCAACGACGTGCGCCGGCTGCAACCGTCGAACGCGCCGATCGCCGCGCTGCTCGCCGCCTGGCGCGCGCGTGACTGGCCGATCGTCCACACGCGCGAGGCGCACAGGGCGGACCTCGCCGACTGCCCGCCCGCCAAGCGCCTGCGCGGCAATCCGAGCCTGCGCATCGGCGACCCGGGCCCGATGGGCCGCGTGCTGATCGCCGGCGAGCCCGGCGCCGACATCATCCCGGCGCTCGCGCCGCACGATGGCGAGCTCGTCGTCGACAAGCCGGGCAAGGGAATGTTCTGGGCCACCGGCCTGCACGAGACCCTGCAGGCGCGCGCCATCTCGCACCTGGTCTTCACCGGCGTGACCACCGAAGTCTGCGTGCAGACCTCGATGCGCGAGGCGAACGACCGCGGCTACACGTGCCTGCTCGTCGAGGACGCGACCGGAAGCTACTTCCCGCAGTTCAAGCGCTGGACGCTGGCGATGATCGCCGCGCAGGGCGCGATCGTCGGCTGGCACGCGCAGTCGGCGGCGATCCTCGAGGCGATCGAAGCGACGGGCTGAGCGTCGCCGGCCTCGGCGTCGCGCCGCAGGCGACTCGCGCGCAGAGCGTCGCGGGATCAAACGCGCCGCGCCGGCGACGCGCGCGCCGCCGATGGCACACTCGCGCGATGCCCGAGCTGCCCGATGTCAGCGTCTATCTCGAGCGGCTCAATGCCAAGGTCGTCGGCCAGCGCCTCGAGCGCGTGCGGATCGGCCACCCGTTCCTGCTTCGCTCCGTGACGCCGCCGATCTCCGCAATCGAGGGCAAGGTGGTGGTCGGCGTCGAGCGGCTCGGCAAGCGCATCGTGCTCGCGTTCGATGGCGAGCTCTTCATGGTCGTGCATCTGATGATCGCCGGCCGGCTGCGCTGGCTCGCTCCAGGCAAGAAGACCGCGCCCAATGCGCTCGCCTTCTTCGAGTTCGCGACCGGCACGCTCGCGCTCACCGAGGCGGGCAAGCAGCGGCGTGCGTCGCTCCACGTCGTCGCCGGCCGTGGCGCGCTCGCGGCGCTCGACGCCGGTGGAATCGACGTGATGACGGCGTCGCGCGACGCGTTCGCTGCGCGCCTCACGGCCGAGAACCACACCGTCAAGCGCGCGCTCACCGACCCGCGCCTCTTCAGCGGCATCGGCAACGCGTACTCCGACGAGATCCTGCATCGCGCGCGGCTCTCGCCGCTCGCGCTGACGCGCTCGCTCGACGAGGCGACGATCGACCGCCTGTTCGCTGCGACCACGTCGACGCTCGCCGAATGGACCACGAGGCTCCTGCGCGAGGCAGGCGACTGGCCGGCCAAGGTCACCGCATTCCATCCGGCGATGGCGGTGCACGGCCGCTTCGGCCAGCCGTGTCCCGACTGCGGCGCTCCGGTGCAGCGCATCGTTCACGCAGACAACGAGACGAACTACTGCGCGCGCTGCCAGACCGGAGGCAAGGTACTCGCCGACCGTGCGCTCTCGAAGCTCTTGAAGAGCAGCTGGCCGAAGCACATCGACGAGCTGCTTTGAGCGGCGGCCTGCCGCTCGCGCCGCAACTCGAGCAGGCTGCGCAGCATCCAGGCGGTCTGCTCGTGCACACCGAGGCGCTGCGTCAAGAGGTCCGCGGTCGGCTCGTCGCCGGCTTTCGCGGCGAGCGGGAAGATGCCGCGCGCGGTGCGCGCCACGGCCTCGTGTCCGTCGACCAGGATGCGCACCATGTCGAGCGCCGCCGGCGGCGACTCGGGGACGTCCTTGATCGAGCTGAGGCGGCCGAACTGCGCATACGAGCCGGGGGCGGGATGGCCGAGCGCGCGGATACGCTCGGCCACCGGATCGACCGCGTTCCAGAGCTCGGTGTACTGCTCCATGAACATCAGGTGCAGCGTGTTGAACGTCGGCCCGGTCACGTTCCAGTGAAAGTTGTGGGTCGTCAGGTAGAGCGTGTAGGTGTCGGCGAGCCGCTTCGACAGGCCACCGGCGATGGCGGCGCGGCCGGCCTCGTCGCGGGGGCGGGTTGCGCCATGTTTTTTGTTCCGCGAGGAGAGGGATGAAACGGTAGCGCCGTTGGCGGCGGAAGCGGATCGTTTTTGCCAAGCGCCGGGATAGACAGAGGGTTGCCCCAGAGGACGTCGTCCGCCGGAATCCACCACAATCGTTCGCTGCGCGTCGAGACCGCAGGCGGTCGGCGCCCGGCCCCGCGCAATGGACGGAATTCGCCATGTTGGAATACAACCAAGACAAGCTCACCGCGGACGCGCTCGCGGTCTACGAGAAGACGCGCGATCCGCGCCTGCGCGAGATCATGAAATCGCTGGTCAAGCACCTGCACGCGTTTGCGCGCGAGGTCGACCTGACCCCCGAAGAGTGGCTCGAGGGCATCCGCTTCGTCACCAGGACCGGGCAGATCTCGACCGACAAGCGCCCCGAGTTCATCCTCCTGTCGGACGTGCTCGGCCTGTCGATGATGGTCGTCTCGCTGCAGCAGGCGCGAGCGAGCGGCGGCGCGAAGGGCGCGACCGAAGCGACCGAGGCGACCGTCGAAGGGCCGTTCTACTGGCCCGGCGCTCCCGACGTCGCGCTCGGCACCGACATCGGCGAAGGCGTCCCGGGCGAGCCGGCGTTCTACTCGGGGCGCATCACCGACCTCGACGGCAAGCCGCTCGCCGGTGCGCTGCTCGACGTCTGGTCGGGCGACGGCGACGGCAAGTACGACCTGCAGCTCTCGGCCGAGCCGACGATGCGTGCGCGCGGGCGCTTTCGCACCGACGGCGAGGGCCGCTACTGGTTCTGGTCGATCCGGCCGACGTTCTATCCGGTGCCGGTCGACGGGCCGGTCGGCGAGATGATGCGCGCGACCGACCGCAGCATCTACCGGCCGGGGCACATCCACATGATGGTCTCCGCCGTTGGCCACGTTCCGCTGACGACGCACATCTTCGTCGCCAACAGCCCCTACATCGACGAGGACGTGGTATTCGGCAAGCGCGACAGCCTGGTCGTCGACTTCGCGAAGCATGCACCCGGCAAGGCGCCCGACGGACGCGAGATGACGGCGCCGTACCACTCGGCGAGCTACGACTTCCGCCTCGCGCCGACGCCGTGAAGATCGGCAAGGCGACGGTGCCGCGCACCGCAATCTCGACCTCCGACGAGCACACGATCGTCGTGCGCGGGCGCGACCTCTCGAAGGAGCTGATCGGCAAGGTCTCGTTCGTCGAGCACTTCTTCCTGCTCCTCACCGGGAAGCTCCCGTCCGCCGGCGAAGCGGCAGTGCTGAACGCGACGCTGGTAGCGATCGCCGACCACGGCCTCGTGCCGAGCGTGCAGGCGGCGCGCATGACCTTCGCCGCCGCGCCCGACGCGATGCAGGGCGCGGTCGCGGCCGGGATTCTCGGCTGCGGCTCGGTCGTCCTCGGCTCCTCCGAGACCGCGGGCCGCATGTACAGCGAGATCGACGCCGAAGTGCGATCGGGCAAGGCGATCGACGTCGCCGCGCTCGACGTGATGCGCGCGTGGCGCGCCGCCGGCCGGGCGATCCCCGGCTACGGTCACCCCCTGCACAAGGAGCGCGATGCGCGCGTCGGCGCGCTATTCGACGTCGCGCGTGCAGCCGGAACCGACCTGCGCTTCGTCGCCATCGCCGAGGCGGCCGAGGCGGCGATTCCCGCGCTCCTGAAGAAGGACCTGAAGCTCAACGTCTCGGGCGCGATTCCCGCAGTGCTGCTCGGCGCCGGCTTTCCGGTCGAGGCGCTGAAGGGCGTGCCGATCCTCGCCCGCACGGCCGGGCTGATCGCGCACCTCTACGAGGAGATCGGCCAGCCGATCGGCTTCGCGCTCTCGTACCAGGCGACGCGCGAGATGGAATACGACGGCGCGCTGCCGGCCGGCTTTGGCCGCCACGCGTGAGCGCGTCGCCATGACGAAGGTCCTGGAAGGGATCAAGGTCGTCGAGCAGGGAACGTTCATCACCGGCCCCGCGTGCGGGATGTTGCTCGGCGATCTCGGCGCCGACGTGGTCAAGGTCGAGCAGCCGGGCAGCGGCGATCCGTTTCGCGCCTTCAAGGGCGGCCTCTACAGCCCGCACTTCCAGACCTACAACCGCAACAAGCGCAGCATCACGCTCGACTCGAAGAACGCCGACGACCGCGCCGTTCTCGACGCACTGATCGGCCAGGCCGACGTCTACATCCAGAACTTTCGACCCGGGGTTGCCGAGAAGCTCGGCGTCGGCGCCGTGCGCCTGCGCGCGCTCAACCCGCGCCTCGTCTACGCCTCGATCAGCGGCTTCGGCGCGAGCGGCCCGGCGGCGGCGCGGCCCGCGTACGACACCGTTGCGCAGGCGGCGAGCGGGTTCCTGAAGCTCCTCGTCAACCCCGAGAACCCGCGCGTCGTCGGGCCGGCGATCGCCGATGCGCTGACCGGGTTCTACGCCGCCTACGGCGTGCTCGGCGCGCTTGTCGAACGCGGCCGCACGGGAGTCGGCCGCACGGTCGAGGTGTCGATGCTCGAGGCGATGGCGCACTTCAACCTCGACGCGTTCACGCACTACTTCCAGGCCGACGAGGTGATGGGCCCGTACAGCCGGCCGCGCGTCTCGCAGTCGTACGTGCTCGAATGCGGCGATGGCAAGTGGATCGCGCTGCACATGTCGTCGCCCGAGAAGTTCTGGCAGGGTCTGGCGCAGGCGATCGAGCAGCCCGGCCTGTTCGACGACGCGCGCTTCGCGACGCGCCAGGCACGGATCGAACACCAGGAGGCGCTGATCGAGCTGCTCGGCGCCAAGTTCGCGAAGCGCACGCGCGCCGAATGGTGCGAGCGGCTCGAGCGGCTCGACGTGCCGCACGCGCCGATGTACGACACCAGCGAGGCGCTGCTCGACCCGCAAGCGGTGCACCTGCAGCTCACGGCCTCGGCCGAGCACCCGGTGATGGGGCTCTTCAGGACCGTGCGCTCGCCGGTGTCATTCGACGGCGAGCGCGCGCTCGACGTGCGGCCGCCGCCGATGCTCGGCGAGCACGGCGACGAGATCCGGCGCGAACTGCAGAATTCCCAACGAAGGAGACAAGCCCCATGAAGATCGACACCTTCTTCTCGCGCCGCGCGATGCTCGGCACTGCGCTGCTTGCGCTCGCCGCGCTCACTCCGCTCGCATCGGCTCAGCCCGCCGGCCAGCCGGTTCGCATCGGCAGCACGCTCGCGCTCACTGGCCCGCTCGCGGCGACGGCGCAGATCCACAGAATCGTCGGCGAGATCTACGTCGAGCAGCTCAACAAGCGCGGCGGCCTGCTCGGCCGGCCGGTCGAGTGGATCGTCAAGGACGACCAGAGCAAGCCCGATCTCGCGCGCACGCTTTACGAGCAGCTCATCACCGCCGACAAGGTCGACCTGCTGATGGGCCCGTACGCCACCGGCGCGATCCTCTCGGCGATGGGCGTCGCCCAGCGCTACAACAAGGTGCTCGTCCACCACACGCTCGGAATTCCGTCGCTCGCCAAGTACGAAATGCAGTTCCCGGCCTGGTCGCTCGGCTCCGATCCGGCGACGACGGTTCCGAACACGCTCTTCGATGCGCTCGCCGCCGGGCCGAAGCCGCCGAAGACGGTCGCAGTCCTCACCAACAAGTTCCCGTCGATCCAGTTCATGACCGCCGGCGCGCGCGAGGTGCTGAAGAAGCGCGGCCTCACGGAGGTGCTGTTCCTCGAGTGGGACTTCGGCAACCGCGACTTCGGCCCGATCGCCAACCGTGTCAAGGACGCCAAGCCCGACTTCGTCTGGGTCGGCGCGATCGGCCTCGACGGCAACCTGCTGCTCGACGCGATGAAGAAGATCGACTACGTGCCGCCGCAGCATTTCTATCTCTACCCGGCGCCGGGGCCGCTGGTCGCGCTGCCGGAGGCGAAGAACGCGCTCTCGGTGACGATCTTCGAGGAGCAGCCGCCGTTCACCTCCAACCCGGGCGCCGCCGAGTTCGTCAAGCTTTACCGCGAGCGCGCGACGAAGGCGGGCCTCGCCGATCCCTCGGTGGAAACGCAGGCAGCTGCGTCGTATACCGCCTGGCAGATCCTCGAGGCGGGCGTCAACGCGACGAAGAGCCTCGACGACAAGGCGATCGCGACCTGGCTGAAAGCCAACCGCGTCGACACGATCCAGGGCAAGCTCCGCTTCGACGGCGTCGGCAACTTCGGCGACGACCTGATGCGCATCAAGCAGGTGCAGAACGGCCACTGGGTCGTCGTCTGGCCGAAGGAAGTGACCTCGGGCGGCGCCAAGCTGCTCGCTCCCTGAGCGGCGCGCCGCGATGTCGGCGTTCACGCTGCCGAGCCCCTCTCTGCTCGCGCAAAGCGTCCTCTCCGGCATCTTCGTCGGTGCGCTCTACGGCCTCCTCGGGCTCGGGCTGAGCCTCAGCTGGGGGCTGCTGCGCCTGATCAACCTCGCCCACTTCGCGTTCGCGTTCCTCGCCGCGTACCTCTGCCTGCAACTCGCGTCGATGGGCGTCGACCCGCTCCTGACGCTGGTCGCGATCGTGCCGGCGTTCTTCGCGCTCGGCGTCGCGCTGCACTGGGTGATGGCACGCTTTTCGGTGACGCCGTTCAACTCGCTGCTGCTGACGTTCGGCCTGATGGGAATCGTCGAGGCGATCATCCAGTCGATCTGGACCGCCGACTTTCGCAAGCTCGAGTCTGTCTACGCGAACCAGAAGTTCAAGCTCGGCGCGCTGTTCGTGCCTCTGCCCGAGCTGATCACGCTGGTCCTCGCGCTCGGCCTCGCCGGTGCAGTGTGGGCGGTGCTGCGCTTCACCGACCTCGGCAAGGCGCTCCGCGCCGCCGCCGAGGACGGACCGATTGCGTCGGCCTTCGGCGTCAACCGCAAGCGCAACGCGTTGCTCCTCGCCGGCACCTGCTCCGCACTGGTCGGCATCGCGGGCGTGTGTCTTGCGCTCAGCTTCACGCTCGCTCCGTCGCAGATGTACGCCTGGATCGGCGTCGTCTTCGCCGCCGTGATGCTCGGCGGCCTGGGCAGCGCGCTCGGGCCGCTCATCGCCGGCACGCTGATCGGCGTCAGCGAGGCGGTGACGATGGCGGTGACCGCGCCGTCGTGGGCGCCGATCGTCTCGTTCACGCTCCTCATCGTCGTGCTCGTCTTGCGGCCCGGGAAGGCGGCGTGAGGCGCACGCCCCTTGTCATCGTCGGGGTTGCGCTGCTGCTGGCGTTCATTCCGCGCCTCGGGTTGCCGGCCTTCTACGACTCGCTGCTCTACCTCATGCTGCACTGGATCGTGCTCGCGACCTCGTGGAACATCCTGTCCGGATACACCGGCTACTTCTCGTTCGGCCACGGCGCGTTCTTCGGCGCGGGGCTGTACACGACGAGCACGCTGCTGGCGCGCTACGACTGGCCGTTCCTCTGGACCTTGCCGGTCGCCGCTGCCGTCGCCGCGGTGCTCGGGGTGGCGCTCGGCACGGTGGTCTTTCGCGTCCGGAGCGTGCGCGGCGAGCTGTTCGCGCTGCTTACGCTCGCGATCACCTTCGTTCTCGGCACGATCGTCGGCAACACGCCGATCGACGGCGGCCAGGGCGTGTCGCTGACGTCGGTTTCGGTGCCACACATCGGCCCGACGCCGTCGTCGACCTTCTACCTGCTCGCGCTCGCCGCGGCGACGCTCACGCTGCTCGTCGCCTGGGCGATCTACGTCTCGCGCTTCGGCGCGGGCCTGTTCGCCATCCACGACGACGAGGATGCCGCCGAGGTGATGGGTGTGCCGACCTACCGCTACAAGCTCGCTGCGCTTGCGATCTCGTGCGCGCTCGCCGGCACCGCCGGCGGCATCCATGCGCTGTTCCTGTCGTATGTGACGGTCGGCGAGGTGTTCACGATCACGGTACCGCTGACGGTCGTGTTGATGAGCGTGCTCGGCGGAACGCGCCACTGGGCCGGCCCGGCGATCGGCGCGGTCGCGATCACCGGCCTTCTCTACAGCTTCACCGCCGCCGACAACGCCCTCGCCGGCAAGGCCGCGATCGGCGCAATCCTGATCGCTGCGATCCTGTTCATGCCCGACGGCATCCTGCCGCGCCTGCAGCGGGCGTTCCGGCGCCGCGCGCCAGCGAGCGCGGCGGTCGAGCGCCAGGCCATCGACACCGCCGCGCCGCCGCTCGCGACGCGCAGGACGGACGCGGAGACGCCAGCCGGCGAGGTCGTCTTGCGCGTCACCGGCCTGCACAAGCGATTCAAGGGCGTGCGCGCGCTCGCCGGGGTCGAAGTCGAGGTGCGGCGCGGCGAGATCCTCGGCCTGCTCGGGCCGAACGGCTCAGGCAAGTCGACCTTCATCAACGTCGTCAGCGGCCACTACGCCCCGACCGCGGGCGAGATCGTCTTCGAGGGCCACGCGCTCGAGCGCCGCGCCGCGCATCGCATCGCGGCCGCCGGAATCGCGCGCACGTACCAGATCCCGCGCCCGTTTGCGCACATGAACGTGCGCGACAACGTCGCGCTGGCGGCGATGTTCGGCGCCGGCATCCGAAGCCCCAGCGCGGCGCGCGCCGAGGCGCGCCAATGGCTCGCGTTCACCGGCCTCGACGCCAAGGCCGACGCGCTGCCCGACGAGCTCAACCTGCATCAGCGCAAGTTCCTCGAGCTCGCGCGCGCGCTCGCGTCGCGGCCGCGCCTCGTGCTGCTCGACGAGGTGCTGTGCGGGCTGACGCCGAGCGAGATCGACGGTGCCGTCGCTCTGATCCGCAGGATCCGCGACCAGGGGTCGACGATCGTCTTCGTCGAGCACGTGATGCGCGCGGTGATGGCGCTCACCGACCGCGTCGTCGTCTTCCACCACGGCGAGCTGCTCGCCGAGGGCCGCGCCGCCGACGTGATGCAGCGCCCCGAGGTGATGACCGCGTACCTCGGACGCGCCCATGCTTGAGGTCCACGAGCTCCAGGTCTGGTACGGGGCGGCGCCGGCGCTCTGGGGCGTCTCGCTCGCGCTGCGCGCCGGCGAGCTGCTCTCGGTCGTCGGCCCGAATGGCGCCGGCAAGTCGACGCTCATCAACGCGATCGCCGGGATCGAGCCGGCGCGCGCCGGGCGCATCGTCTTCGCCGGCAAGGACATCACGCGTTGGCCACCGCATCGCTTCTGCGCCGCCGGCATCGCCGTCGTTCCGGAAGGGCGGCGCCTCTTCAGCGGCATGACGGTGCGCGAGAACCTCGAGCTCGGCAGCTACCTTCCGGCCGCCAAGGCCGAGCGCGCCGCGTCGCTCGACGCCGCGCTCGAGCTCTTCCCCGCGCTGCGCGAGAGGCTCGCCAGCCCAGCCGGCGAGCTTTCGGGCGGCCAGCAGCAGATGGTGGCGATCGCGCGCGCGCTGATGGCGCGGCCGCGCCTGCTGCTGCTCGACGAGCCGTCGCTCGGCCTGTCGCCCCTCATCGTCGAAGCCATGTTCGACGCGGTGCGCCGCATCAACGCGCAAGGCGTCGCGGTGCTGCTCGTCGAGCAGAACGTGGCGATGGCGATGTCGCTCTCGGACCGCGCCTACGTGCTCGAGGAAGGTCGTATCGTTGCCGAAGGCGAGCCGGACGACCTGCTCGCGCGCCCCGAGATCCAGCGCGCCTACCTCGGCGTCTGACGCGCCGGCTTGCGATCGCAATCCATCGGAGATTCGAGCCATGCTCTTTCCCACCACCATCGTCGGCAGCTTTCCCCAGCCCGAATGGCTGATCGACCGCGCCAGGCTCGCCGGGCGCTTTCCGCCGCGCGTGCGCGCCAGGGAGCTCTGGCGCGTCGCCCCCGAGTTCCTCGCCGAAGCGCAGGACGACGCGACCCTGATCGCGATCCGCGCGCAGGAGGAGGCCGGCCTCGACATCGTCAGCGACGGCGAGATCCGGCGCGAGAGTTACTCGAACCGCTTCGCGACCGCACTCGAAGGCGTCGATCTCGACAACCCGGGCAGCGCGCTCGACCGCTCGGGGCATCCGAACCCGGTGCCGCGCATCGTCGGCACCATCCGGCGCAAGCACCCGGTCGAGGTCGGCGACCTCGAGTTCCTGCGCCGCCACACGACGCGCCAGACCAAGATCACCGTGCCCGGCCCGTTCACGATGCTGCAGCAGGCGCAGAACGACTTCTACGCAAGCGAGGAGGAGGCGGCGATGGACTACGCCGCCGCGGTGAACGAGGAGATCAAGGACCTCTTCGCAGCCGGCGCCGACGTCGTCCAGATCGACGAGCCGTACATGCAGGCGCGGCCCGAGAAGGCGCGCCGCTACGGCCTGCAGGCGCTCAACCGCGCGCTCGACGGCATCACCGGGACGACGGCGGTCCATATCTGCTTCGGCTACGCGGCGATCATCCACGAGCGGCCGAGCGGCTACTCTTTCCTCCCCGAGCTCGCGCAGTGCAGCTGCCGCCAGGTCTCGCTCGAGACGGCGCAGTCGAAGCTCGACTGCTCGGTGCTCGAATCGCTCGGCGGCAAGAAGCTGATGGTCGGCTGCATCGACCTCGCCGATCCCGCGGTCGAGTCGGCGGAGACGGTGGTCGCGCGGATCGAGCGCGCGCTGCCGTTCGTCGCGTCCGAGAACGTCATCCTCGCGCCCGACTGCGGCATGAAGTACCTGCCGCGCGCGACGGCTGTCGGCAAGCTGCGGGCGATGGTCGAGGCAGCGAAGATCCTGCGCGCGCGCCATGCGCGCACGGCCAACGCCTGACGGCGCGGTGGGCGAGTTCGTCTTCGCGAGCCGATTGCCGCGCGTCGTCTTCGGCGCCGGCGCGCTGCGCCACCTGCCGCGTGAGCTCGAGGCGCTCGGCATCGCGCGCGCACTCGTGCTCTCGACGCCGGGCCAGCGCGCGCTCGGCGAGCGAGTCGCCGCGCTGCTCGGCGCGCGCAGCGCCAGCGTGTTCGCGCAGGCGGCGATGCACGTGCCGGCGGAGACCGCACGCGTCGCGTGCGACGAGGCGTGCCGCGTCGGCGCCGACGGTGCGGTCGTGATCGGCGGTGTTCGACCTCGGCGCCCGCCATAGCGCGCCGACCTCGCTCGCCGCGATCGGCATACGCGCCGAGAGCCTCGACCGCGCCGCCGATCTTGCGCTACAGAACGAATATCCGAACCCACGCCGGCGCGATCCGCGCGCTCCTGCAGCGCGCGTTCGACGGCGCGCGCCCGGCCCGAGCAGCCGCGCGAATCGGCCGCGCTACTCGGTCAGCCGATGGACGCCCTTCAGCGGGCACGCGTAGATGGCGTTCCTCAGCGCCGCAATCGCCTCGTAGCGCGTGAAGCTGCGCCGCCACGCGACGACGACGCGGCGCGTCGGCACCGGCTTGGTGAACGGCACGTAGGCGATGTGCGGCTGCTCCTCGTCGGGCACCGAGAGCTGCGGGACGACGGTGACGCCCATCCCCGAAGCCACCATGTACTTGATCGTCTCGAGCGACGATCCTTCGAAGGTCTTGCGGATGCCCTCGGCATCGGCCGGCGCGAACTGCGCGTATTCGGGGCAGACCTCGAGCACGTGGTCGCGGAAGCAGTGACCCGTGCCGAGCAGCAGCATCTTCTCGGTCTTGAGCTCCTCGGCGCCGATCGCCTTGCGCTTGGCGAGCGGATGCGTCTTCGGCACCGCGACGACGAACGGCTCGTCGTAGAGCGGCGCGATCGCGAGGCCGGTGTCGGGAAATGGCTCGGCCATGATTGCCGCGTCGAGCTCGCCCGCGCGCAGCAGCTCGAGCAGCTTGGCGGTGAAGTTCTCCTGCAGCACGAGCGGCATCTGCGGGACGCGTTCGATCGCCTGGCGCACGAGCTCGGGCAGCAAGTACGGGCCGATGGTGTAGATCACCCCGAGCGAGAGCGGCCCGTTCAGCGGATCCTTCCTGCGCTTGGCGGTCTCCCTGATCTGCGCCGCCTGCTCGATGACCGCTTGCGCCTGGCGCACGATCTCCTCGCCGATCGGCGTCACACTCACCTCGTTGGCGCCGCGCTCGAAGATGCGCACGTCGAGCTCTTCCTCGAGCTTCTTGATCGACACCGAGAGCGTCGGCTGCGAAACGAGGCAGGCCTCGGCGGCGCGCCCGAAATGCTTCTCGCGCGCGACCGCGACGACGTATCGGAGCTCGGTCAGAGTCATGGGTCCGGCAATAGGTGGTGGGTGGCGTTAGCGCTTGGCAACGCGCTTGGTCGCCTCGATCTTCGCCAGGTCGAGGGCCTGCACCATGCCCTTGAGCGTTGCCATGTCGACGCGGCTCCCTTCGGCGGCGACGACCACGCCGTTGGCGAGGATCACCGCCATCTCGGCGTGGCTGCCGTCCTTCTGGTACTCCTCGTGGACCGTGCGGCCGCCTTCCTTGTAGACCTTCTCGACCTTGCCGTCGGTCTCCTTGTCCATGGTCAGGTTGGCCCAGCCCGCCATCGTCGCCAGTCCGGCGAGGCCGCCGGTGTCGGTGATCGAGAGCTCGGCGCGCTTGTCGCCGGCCGCGTACGACGCCTTCGCGGACGAGGCGGCGATCCCCATGGCTTCGTTGCCCTGCGCCTCGATCGCGGTGCGCTTCATGGCGCCGATCGACTCCGGCAGCATCGACTTCAGGTCGGCCGCGGGGATCGGCGCGGCGTTGCCGCTGCCGGTCATCGCGCCGAGGATGTCGCCCATGGCCTTGCCGGCCGCAGCGCTGTCGCCTGACTTCTGCGCCGAGTCCATGCGCTGGCCGGCTTCTTCCATGCGCTTGGCCATGTCGGCCATCGCCGAAGGATTGATCGTCACGGTCGCGCCGTCGGGAGTCTTGATCTGCACCTCGGCGCCGCCGATCCCGGGCATCGAGGGACCGCCGACCGTACTGGCATCGAATCCCATCGGCCCGCGGCTGACGAACACCGACGCGACGCCGGCGACGACGATCGTCGCGACGATCGCGCAGACGATGACGACCGCCGTGTACGCGCCTGCCTTTTCCGGCGGGCAGCGCATCAGCACCGGCAGGCCGGTGTAGTAGAGGTAGATCGAGTAGAGCGCGAGCAGCAAGCCGAGCCAGGCAAGCGGCGGCAGCAGACTGAAGATGCCGCCGACGAAGCCGGCGGTGCTGCCGTAGGCGACGACCTTGAGCGCGGCCACGAAATCCTTGCTGCCGCCGAACGTCGGCGCGAGCGCGTTGACGATCCACGCGAGCAGGTAGACGACCGCAAGCGAGAGCAGGTAGCCGACGACCATCTGGAGCAGGCCCGTCGTCACCGGCAGCTTCATCATGACGCCGAACCCGCCGACGCCGACCAGCGTCCAGCCGATGAACCCGGCGATCGCCGGAATCGCGGCGAGGAACACCACGTAGCGGCTGTAGATCGTCGCCGCGTCGCTCGGCTCGGCCGCGATCAGCGGCCAGGTCTCCTTCGGCTTCAGCAGGATGGACTGCACGCGTTCGATCAGCGACATCGTCTCCTCCGTACGCGTTTGGCGCCGCTAGGCGTTCAGGTAGTCGGCGCGGCCGCCGAGCCAGCGCTCGATGTGGCGCAGCGCGGCCTCGGGATCTTGCTCCAGCAGACGCTCGGCCGCACGCCGCGCTTCGATGACGAGCGACTCGTCGAGCACCGGATCTGCGAAGCGCAGCAGCGCTGCGCCCGATTGTCGCGCGCCGAGGAACTCGCCCGGGCCGCGGATCGCGAGATCGCGGCGCGAGATCTCGAAGCCGTCGTCGGTCTCGAGCATCGCCTTCAGGCGCTCCTTCGCGGTGTCGGAGAGCGGCGCGCTGTAGAGGAGCACGCAGACGCTCGCCGTGCTGCCCCGCCCGACCCGGCCGCGCAACTGGTGCAGCTGGGAGAGGCCGAAGCGCTCCGCGTGCTCGACGACCATCAGCGACGCGTTCGGCACGTCGACGCCGACCTCGATCACCGTCGTCGCGACCAGGACGGCGATCTGGCCACCAGCGAAGAGCGACATCGCCGCCGCCTTCTCGGCGGCCGGCATGCGCCCGTGCAGGAGGCCGATCATCCGGCCGGGCAGCGCTGCGCACAGTTCGGCGTGGGTCGCGGTGGCGTTCTTGAGGTCGAGGGCCGCCGACTCGTCGACCAGCGGGCAGACCCAGTAGGTCTGCCGGCCGCGCGCCGCCTCGTCGCGGATGCGCGCGATCACCTCGTCGCGGCGCGCGTCGCCAAAGAGCTTGGTGACGACGGGCGTGCGGCCCGGCGGCAGCTCGTCGATCGTGCCGACGTCGAGGTCGGCGAACAGCGTCATCGCGAGCGTGCGCGGGATCGGCGTCGCGCTCATCATCAGCAGATGCGGCTCGAGCGCGCCCTGGTCGTCCAGCTTGGCCCGAAGTGCCAACCTCTGGGCGACGCCGAAGCGGTGCTGCTCGTCGATGATCGCGAGGCCGAGGCGCGCGAAGCGAACCTGCTCCTCGATCACCGCGTGGGTGCCGACGACGAGCCCGGCTTCGCCCGACGCCACCCGCGCGAGCATCTGCTCGCGCTTCTTCCCTTTGCGGCTGCCGGTCAGCCAGGCGATGGTGACGCCGAGCGGCGCGAGCCAGCCGACGAGCTTCTTCAGGTGCTGTTCGGCGAGGATCTCGGTCGGCGCCATCAGCGCGCACTGCCAGCCGGCGTCGATCGCGCGCGCCGCGGCGAGCGCGGCGACCACGGTCTTGCCCGAGCCGACGTCGCCCTGCAGCAGGCGATGCATCGGCACCGCGCGCGCGAGGTCGGCGTCGATCTCGGCGCCGACGTGCCGCTGCGCGCGCGTGAGCGCGAACGGCAGCGCGGCGAGCAGCGCGTCATGCAGCTTGCCGCGCGCCGGCGCCATTGCCGGCGCGCGCTGGCGCTCCCGCCGCGCGAGCAGCTGCGACAGCTGCTGCGCGAGCAGCTCCTCGAACCTGAGGCGCTGCCATGTCGGATGCGATCGGTCCTCGATCGCCTCCGCCGCGAGCCCGGGCGGCGGCTCGTGCAGATGCGCGAGCGCATCGCGCAACGTCGGCAGGCCGGCCGGGACGATGCCGGGCGGCAGGTGCTCGTCGAGGTCGGCGCGCGCGCGGCCGGCGGCGACAGCCTTGCGCAGCGTCGCCTGCGAGAGCTGCACGGTGCTCGGATAGACCGGCGTCAGCGCGGTCGGCAAGGGCGTTTCCGGCGTCACGACCTTGAACGACGGATGGACCATCTCGACGCCGAAGAATCCGCCGCGTGCCTCGCCGCGCGCGCGCACGCGCTTGCCGACCGCGAGTGCCTTCTGCGCCGACGGGTAGAAGTGGAGAAAGCGCAGGACCAGGTCGCTGCTCTCGTCGGCGATCTTGACGACGAGCTGCCGGCGCGGCCGGAACTGGATGCGCGAATCGCTGACGACGCCTTCGACCTGGCCGGTGTCGCCGTCGCGCAGCGTGGCGATCGGCACGATGCGCGTCTCGTCCTCGTAGCGCAGCGGCAGGTGCAGCGCGAGGTCGATGTCGCGCACCAGGCCGAGCTTCGCGAGTGCCTGCTCGGGCGCCGTCGGCGCGGCGACGGGCTTGGGCGCGCGCCGCAAGGGGAGGGCCATGGGAGAATTTTGCCCTGCGATGGCGACGTCCCTGACCCCGAGTGATTTCGACTTCGCCCTGCCGCGCGAGCTGATCGCGCAGCACCCTTCGCCGGAGCGCAGTGCGGCGCGCCTGCTCGACGGGCGCGGCGATCCGCCGCACGACCGCCGAGTCCGCGACCTACCCGACCTGCTGCGCGCAGGCGACCTGCTCGTCGTCAACGACACCGCGGTGATCAAGGCGCGCCTGTTCGGTGTCAAGGAGAGCGGCGGGATGGTCGAGGCGCTCGTCGAGCGCGTCGAGGAGGAGAACGTCGTCGTCGCGCAGCTGCGCGCGAGCAAGCGGCCGCGCGCCGGCATGACGATCCGCTTCGCAGATGCGTTCGATGCCGAGGTCCTCGGTCGCGCGGGCAGCGACGCGTCGCTCTTCCGGTTGCGCTTTCCGAAAGGGCCGCTCGCGCTGCTTGAGCGCCATGGGCACGTGCCGCTGCCGCCCTACATCGAGCGCGCCGACGACGCCGAGGATGTCGAGCGCTACCAGACGGTGTTCGCCGAGCGGCCGGGCGCGGTCGCTGCGCCGACCGCTGCGCTGCACTTCGATCACGCGCTCGTCGCCGCGCTCGCCGCGCGCGGCATTGAGCGCACCGCCGTGACGCTGCACGTCGGCGCCGGAACGTTCCAGCCGGTGCGGAGCGTCCGCCTCGCCGAGCATACGATGCATAGCGAGCGCTTCGAGGTGAGCGCGGCCGCGGCCGCGGCGATCGCGCGGGCGCGTGCCTCGGGAGGACGCATCGTCGCTGTCGGCACGACGAGCCTGCGCGCGCTCGAGGCCGCGGCGCTGCGCCGCCGTTTCGGCGAAGCGCTCGGCGCGGCCGAAGGCGAGACCGACCTCTTCATCACCCCGGGGTTCGAGTTTCGCGTCGTCGACTTGCTGCTCACCAACTTTCATCTGCCGAGGAGCACGCTCCTGATGCTCGTCTCGGCGTTCGCCGGCCTGGCGCGAATTCGCGACCTCTATGCGCATGCGATCGAGGACCGCTACCGCTTCTTCAGCTACGGCGACGCGATGCTGCTCGCGCGCGCCGACGGGCCCGCGGACGCCTCGTCGACAATCCGCTGATGCTCCCGTTCGACGTCCTCGCCACCGAAGGCCTGGCGCGCCGCGGCCGCATGACCTTGCGCCACGGCACCGTCGAGACGCCGGTCTTCATGCCGGTCGGCACCTACGGCAGCGTCAAGGGCGTGCCGCCGTCGTCGCTCGAGGCGATGGGCGTCGAGATCATTCTCGGCAACACATTCCACCTGTGGCTTCGGCCCGGCCTCGACGTGCTCGCGCGCTTCGGCGGGCTGCACCGTTTCGAAGGCTGGAGCCGATCAATCCTGACCGACAGCGGTGGCTTCCAGGTCTGGTCGCTCGGCGCCAACGCGAAGGTGAGCGAGGAAGGCGTCGCCTTCCAGTCGCCGGTCAACGGCGACAAGCTGCTGCTCACGCCCGAGCTCAGCATGCAGATCAAGCGCGTCCTCGACAGCGACATCGTCATGCAGTTCGACGAGTGCACCGCCTACGCCGTCGACGGGCGCGTCACCAGCGACGCCGACGCGCGCCGCTCGATGCAGATGAGCCTGCGCTGGGCGCTGCGCTCGCGCGCCGAGCTCGAGCGGCTCGAAAATCCGAATGCGCTGTTCGGCATCGTCCAGGGCGGCATGTTCGAGGCGTTGCGCGAGGAGTCGATCGCCGGCCTCGCGGAGCTCGACCTGCCCGGCTACGCGATCGGCGGCGTCAGTGTCGGCGAGCCGAAGGAAGACATGCGGCGGATCGTCGCCCACACGCCGCAGCGGCTGCCGGCGCGAAAGCCGCGCTACCTGATGGGCGTCGGCACGCCCGAGGACCTGCTCGACGGCGTCGCCGCCGGGGTCGACATGTTCGACTGCGTGATGCCGACGAGGAACGCCCGCAACGGCCACCTGTTCACGCGCTTCGGCGACCTGCGCATCAGGAACGCCCGCTACAAGACCGACGCGCAGCCGATCGACCCGAGCTGCGGCTGCCCGACGTGCGCGCGCTTCTCGCGCGCCTATCTGCACCACCTCGACCGCTGCGGCGAGATGCTGGCGCCGATGCTTGCGAGCGTGCACAACCTGCACTTCTATGCGACGCTGATGGCCGACGTGCGGCGCGCGCTCGAGAGCGGGAGCTTCGCCGCGTTCGCCGCCGGCTTGCGCGCGGACCGCCAACGTGGCGTTTGACGCGGGTGTCGTGGCGCGCCCGCGTCGGGCGCCCCTTACCCGCAACGCCATGGCGCGCCGACAGCCGGCCGGCCGGTCGCCGGCGTCGGCACGGGTCTAGCTTTTGCTGCGACGGTGTCGAGGATCGATGCCGCGTCGCCTCCGCCGCGGCGCCACGCGACAATCGGCGCGCACCGACGAAACTCTGCGCGAGATCTCGACGCCCGTTCATTGATTCCAGCCAAGCCGCCGAACGCACTGCAGCGCTACCTGGGCGAACGTCTGATCGGCCCGGCGGCGCAGCACGTCCTGCGCCATCCGTGGTCCTTCCTCTGGCAGTCGATCAACGGATTCCGAGCCAACCAGGGACTGCTCCTCGCCGGCGCGGTCGCGTACTACGCGCTGCTGTCGATCGTCCCGCTGCTGATCCTGACGGTCATCGCGCTCTCGCACTGGGTCGACCAGGGCGAGCTGCTGGCGACGCTCCATCGCTACCTCGAGTGGCTGATGCCAGGGCAGTCGCGCGCGATCGTCGGCGAGCTCGCCACCTTCCTCGCCCAGCGCCAGGGCGTCGGCCTGCTGCTGCTGGGGACGATGATCTTCTTCAGCTCGCTCGCGTTCACGGTGCTCGAGAGCGCGATGTCGGTGATCTTCCTGCACCGCGTGGTCACGCGGAAGCGCCGCTTCATCTTCTCGGCGCTGATTCCGTACGTCTACATCCTCTCGCTCGGCATCGGGCTTCTTCTCGTCACGCTCGTCGCCGGGAGCCTGCAGGCGGTCGGCAAGGAGAGCGTCGAGCTGTTCGGCCACGAGTGGCCGCTGAGAGGCGTCTCTGGCCTCCTGCTGTACCTGCTCGGGGTCGCCGGCGAGATCTTCGTCCTGACGTCGGTCTATCTCGTCATGCCGGTCGGGCGACTCGCCTGGCGGCACGCGCTGATCGGCGGCATCACGGCGACGGCGCTCTGGGAGATCACGCGCCACGTCCTCGTCTGGTACCTGGCGACGCTGTCGCAGGTGACCGTCGTCTACGGCTCGCTGACAACTGCGATCGTCGTCCTGCTGAGCCTCGAGATCGGGGCGACGCTGCTCCTGTTCGGCGCGCAGGTCATCTCCGAGTACGAGCGGCTCGACCGCGCCCTCGCGGTTCAGGCCGAGCCGGGGTTCAGCACGGCGTCGGGCTGAGCCGCACCGCCGGCGCGGTGGCGGCGCTCAGGACGCGAGCAGCGCGCCGACGCGGTCGTGCAGCCCCGCGGGCGAGACCGCTGCCGGCGGCACCGGATCGCCGGCGACGAGACTGACGCGACTGAACACGCCGCGCCTGAAAGGCTTCGACATCGCTCGCCCGCCGGCGCGCGAGAAGAACGAACCCCAAACGTTTTGCAGCGCGATCGGCACCACCGGAACCGGGTTCGACGCGAGCAGGCGCATCACGCCGCCCTTGAACTCGGCGAGCTCGCCGTCGCGCGAGATCGCCCCTTCGGGAAAGATGCAGAGCAGGTCGCCCTCCTCGAGCACTGCCTGCGCGCGCGCGAACGCCTGCTCGTAGATCCGCGCATCGACCCGCTGCGGCGCGATCGGGATCGCCTTGGCGAGGCGGAAGAACCAGCCGAGCACGGGCGTCTTGAAGATCTCGTGGTCCATGATGAAGCGGATCGGCCGCGGGCTCGCCGCCATCAGCAGCACCGGATCGACGAAGCTCACGTGGTTGCAGACCAGGATCGCCGCGCCTGCGATCGGGATGTTCTCGTCGCCGCGCACCTTGAAGCGGTAGACGATTCGCGTGACGACGAAGGCGACGAAGCGGATCAGATACTCCGGCACCAGCATGAAGATGTAGAACGCGACGATCGCGTTCAGCACGCCGATCACGAGGAACACCTGCGGGATCGTCAGGCCGGCGCTGAGCAGCACCCCGACGATGATCGAGCTCGCGATCATGAAGAGGGCATTCAGGATGTTGTTGGCCGCGATGATCCGTGCGCGGTGGCTCGGCGCCGAGCGCATCTGGATCAGCGCGTACATGGGCACGCTGTAGAGGCCGGCGAAGAGCGACAGCAGGGCGAGGTCGGCCATCACGCGCCAGTGGCTGTGCTCGGCGAGGAAGGTCGCGATCGTGTAGCCCGCCGACGGCGGCAGGCCGCGCGCGGCGAAGTAGAGGTCGACCGAGAAGACGCTCATGCCGATCGCCCCGAGCGGCACCAGGCCGATCTCGACGTGGCGGCGCGACAGCACTTCGCAGAGCAGCGAGCCGACGCCGATGCCGATCGAAAAGACCACCAGGAGGAGCGACGCGACCTGCTCGTCGCCGTGCAGGACTTCCTTCGCGAACGCCGGGAACTGAGCGAGGAAGGCGGCGCCGAAGAACCACATCCACGAGATGCCGAGGAGCGACCGGAAGACGACCAGGTTGCCTTGTGCGAGCTTGAGGTTGCGCCAGGTCTCGCTGACAGGATTCCAGTTGATGACGAGACCCGGATCGGTCGAGGGCGACGGCGGCACCGCCTGCGCCGTCAGTCGGCCGAGCAGCGCGACGCTCACGCACGCGATCGCGACATAGTGCGTTCCCCCCGGGACCGAGACCAGGAGGCCGCCGGCGACGTTGCCGAGCAGGATTGCCACGAACGTTCCCATCTCGACCATGCCGTTGCCGCCGGTCAGCTCGCGCTCGTTCAGGTGCTGCGGCAGGTAGGCGAACTTGACCGGGCCGAACAGCGTCGAGTGCAGCCCCATCAGGAAAACGCACGCGAGCAGGACGAAGACGTCGGCGCGCAGGAACCCCCACGCGGCGAGCGCCATGATCGCGACCTCCAGCCACTTGACGAAGCGGATCAGGCGCGCCTTGTCGAACTTGTCGGCGAGCTGGCCGCTCGTCGCCGAGAAGAGCAGGAACGGCAGGATGAAAAGCGCGCCGATCACGAGGCCGGCGAGCGACGGCGGCAGCCAGCGCACCTGCAGCTGATACGTGATCAGGACCGTGAACGCGAACTTGAACAGGTTGTCGTTGCCGGCGCCGAGGAACTGGGTCCAGAAGAACGGCGCGAACCGGCGCTGCCCGAGGAGGGCGAACTGGTTTGGGTGTGGGTGCGCTGCGCTCTCGGGCAGGTGCGCAGCGACTTCGGCGTGGCTGTTCAAAGGTTGCTCCCGTCGGGGGTGCGCGTACGGCGCGCTAGCGGCAATCTAGCGTATCACCTGGACACTGCTGCCCAGGCCGTCGCGCTCGAGCCCGCGGAACACCGAGCCGACCGGGACGGTTTCGATGCGATCGCTGAATCGCTTCTCGTTCGGATGGTCGTCGAAGGCGACGTTGGCGCTCGCGACGCGCGCGCCGAGGCGCTTGAACGCCGACAGGCGCAACCGCCCCAGACCACGAGACGCCAGCGCGGCGGGTCGACGGTGCGGACCTCGTTGTCGCGAACGAACTTGGCGAGCACGAACGTCGCGGTGAGGCAGAACGCGTCGCCCATCACCATGAACGCGCGATCGAGATCGCGACCCGGAAGCCACGCGAGGCCGATCGCGCAGAGCGAGGCGGCGGTTGCGAACGAGATCCAGAGCTGCGCACGCCACGCCTTGGTGCATCGTGATCGTCTGCATGGTGTTCTCCGCGATTGGTTGCAAGCAGCGGGGCGCATCTTGCGTGGCGCTCTTGCGCTGCGCCATCGCTCGCAAGGGCGTGGCAGCGGCCGGCACCGCGCGGCGCGTCCGGCGCTACCAGGCGCGCGACGATCGCGTTGTGGCAGCATCGGCCGCCATGCCGCTGTTACCCGTCACGACCATGTTCCCCGACCCGCCGCCGTTACCTCCTTTGCGCCGTCGCGCATGGCCTGCCCGCATCGCCGCCCTCGCCTTCGGTGCGCTCCTCGCGAGCTGCGGCGGTGGCGGTGGCGGCGGTGTAACGCCTGCGCCGGGCGTCGACGGGCCCGCGTGGTGGCAGTTCGGTCGCGATACGCAGCACACCGCCGGCGCCGCCGTCGCGACCCAGGACCTGAACCGCATCGCTTGGTCGACACCAGTCGACCTCGCGCCGCCGCGGCAGCTGAACGGGACGCTCCTCATCCACTACGGCTCGCCGGTCGTCACCTCGCACAACACGGTCGTCGTGCCGGTGAAGACGGGCAGCGGCGGCGGCTATCGCCTCGACGCGCGCTCGGGCGTGAACGGCGAACTGATCTGGTCGGCGAGCACCGACTACGCGGTGCCGGCGCACAACTGGGTGCCGAGCTACAACATCGCGCTGACCATCGGCAACCGGCTCTATGCGCCGGGGGCCGGCGGCAAGCTGCTGGTGATGGACGACGCCGATACCGCCGGCGGCGCGTTGCGCAGCGTCGTCTTCTATGGCGCGGCCACCTACAGCGCGACCCCTGCCGCGTTCGACGCCGGCGTGTTCGTCAACACGCCGCTGACGGTCGATGCGCAAGGCAACGTGTTCTTCGGCTTCATCGTCACCGGCGCCAATCCGGCAGGTCTCACCAGCGGCATCGCGCGCGTCGACACGAGCGGCGTCGGCAGCTGGACGGCTGCCTCGATCGCGGCCGACGACGCGACGATCGCGAAGGTCGCGATGAACAGCGCGCCGGCACTGTCGACAGACGCCAAGACCTTGTACGTCGCGGTGAACACCGCACCGGCCCCGGGTACGACGCAGGTCGGCTACCTGCTCGCGCTCGACAGCGCGACGCTCGCGCTCAAGAGCAAGGTGCTACTCGTCGACCCGAAATCGGGAGTGCTCGCCTGGATGAGCGACGATTCGACCGCCTCACCGACGGTCGGTCCGGACGGCGACGTCTTCTTCGGCGTCCTCGAATCGACCTTCGGCACGCACGACGCGCGCGGCTGGCTGCTCCACTTCGACGCGACGCTCGCGACGACCAGCGTACCGGGCGGCTTCGGCTGGGACGACACCGCGTCGATCGTTCCGGCGTCGATGGTGCCGTCGTACGGCGGCGCCTCGCCCTATCTGCTCATGACCAAGTACAACAACTACCAGGGTATCGGCAACGGCGACGGACTGAACCGCCTCGCCATCCTCGATCCGCGCGCGACGCAGGTCGATCCGATCTCGGGAGTCGCGATCATGAACGAGGTGCTGACGATCCTCGGCCCGACGTTCGAATCCGGCACCAGCGGCCCGGTGAAGGAGTGGTGCATCAACTCTGCCGCCGTCGATCCGGTCACGAAGTCGGTGCTCGTCAACAGCGAGGACGGCTTCCTCTACCGCTGGGATCTCGTCGCTAACCGGCTCAGCCAGAAGATCCAGCTGACGAGCGGCATCGGCGAGTCGTACACGCCGACCGCCATCGGCGCCGACGGCGCGGTCTACGCGATCAACAACGCTGTGCTGTTCTCGATCGCGAAGTAGCCGCCGCGTCCGTCGCGCACTCGCGAGGCAACGATGAGCACGACCCAGGACCTCGTCAGCGCATTGAAGGCCGAGCTACGGGCGGCCGGCGTGACCTACGCCGACCTCGCCGATGCGCTCGGCATGTCGGAGTCGAGCGTCAAGCGCGCTTTCGGGAAGGCCGACATGCCGCTCTCGCGCATCGACGAGATGCTGCGCGTGCTGAAGATGGATTTCGCCGAGCTGGCGAGGAAGGTCGCCGACGCGCAGCCGCTCTCGCGCCAGCTCACGGTCGAGCAGGAAGCTGCGGTCGTGGCCGACCGGAAGCTCCTGCTGCTCGCGATCTGCTGCCTCAGCCAATGGAGCTTCGAGGCGATGACGCACGAGTACGCGCTGAGCGACGCCGAATGCATCGAGTACCTGGCACAGCTCGACCGCCTCGACATCATCGAGCTGCGCGCGCTCAATCGCTACCGGCTCAAGGTCGCGAAAGGATTCCGCTGGCTGCCGCACGGGCCGGTGATGAAGTACTTCCGCGAGCACGTCGCGGCCGACTACCTGAGCGGCAGCTTCGACGGCGAGGGCGAGCTGATCATGCTGGTCCACGGCGAGATCACGCCGAGCCTTGCGAGCTCGCTGGTCGAGCGGCTGCGGCGCGTCGGCCAGGACTTCGCGCAGGCGCACCTCACGGACCAGCGGCTCCCTGAAGAGCAGCGCACGCCGTACACGTTGCTGGTCGGCATGCGCACGTGGCTGTTCGCAGCGTTTCGCGACCTGAAGCGCGAGCCGCCGACCTCCTGAAGCTTCGAGTCGGGGCCGATCGACTGGGCGGAACTGGATGGCGCAGATACGCCCGTGTGTCGCGATCAGGCGTCGACGCGGTCGATCAGGAAGTTCGCGCCCGGATACTGGCCGAGCACGTCGACCAGATAGGGCAGCGTCGACGCCAGCGCAGCGTGCAGCGCGTGCGGCGGGTTGAGCACGAAGACGCCGCTGCCGGCAAGGCCGAAGCCGCGCGCGTCCGGCTCCTGGACCGTGAGTCGCGCGTGCAGCCAGCCCTTGGGGGCGAGCGCCGAGAGCCGACGCGGCAGCTCGGCGGCCTCGACCTTGGAGACCTGCGGATACCAGACGACGTAGATGCCGTCCGTGAAGCGCGTCAGCGCGTCGCGCAGCGTCGCGACCACTTTTCCATAGTCGGCATTGCCCTCGTAGCTCGGATCGACGAGCACAGCGCCGCGCCGGGTCGGCGGCGGCAGCTGCGAGCGCAGCGCCGTGAATCCGTCGGCGTCGTAGACGGTCGCGCGGCGCTGGCCGGCGAGCGTCGCGCGCAGGATCTTCTGCTCGGTCGGATGGAGCTCGAACGCGCGCAACTCGTCCTGCGGGCGCAGCAACTGCAGCGCGAGCGACGGCGAGCCCGGATACTGCGCGAGCACGCCGTCGGGATTGAAGCGACGCACCAGCTCGACAAAGTCGGTGAGCGGCGCGGGGAGGTCGGTGCGCGTCCAGAGCAGGCCGATGCCGCGCTCGTATTCGGCATTCTTCTTCGCGTAGCGGCCGAGCAGCGAATAGCCGCCCGCGCCGGCGTGGGTGTCGACGAACCGGTAGCCCTTTTCCTTGGCACCCAGGTGGCGCAGCACGAGCATCAGGACGACGTGCTTGAGCACGTCGGCATGGTTGCCGGCGTGGAAGGCATGGCGGTACGCGAGCATCAGGCGCCCCGGCCGGTGCGCCCGCGAAACAGCTCCCGGATGCTCACCTCGCGCGGCCCGCTGGCGACGTCGAAGGCGTCGCCGACGCCGATCGTCCCGGGCTCGCGCACCGCGAGATACCAGCCGCACCAGGCGCTCTCGGTCATCAGCTTGGCGGCGTGCTTGAAGCCCAGGGCGGCATTGAACTTGAAGCACGGCAGGCGCGGGGCGCTGACCGCGAGCGCGCATTGCGGAAAGCGCAGCACGTCGCCGACGAAGAGATCGGTCTCGACGATGCCTGCCGTGGTGAGGTTTTCCCCGAGCGATCCCGGCGGCAGCGGGTCGCCCCAGAGCGCGATGCCGGCCTGCGCGCGGACGGTCTGCCAGAACGGATAGTGCTCGCTCGGATACGCGTAGACCGCCCGGCTCACGCCGCCGTGGACGCGCAGGTCGGCCTGCTCGTCGCCGTCGATGCCGAGCGGCAGCAGCGCGCGCCGCCCGTCGACCGCGCGCTTGCCGATCGCGGTCAGGACGCACCGTCCGTCGATCGCCAGCGCGCTCGCGCGCCCGACGTTGACGCTCAGGACGCGTCCGGCAAGTGCCATGGTGGCGCCGTCAGTAGCTCCGATAGCCGGGCTGACGGGCAACGACCGAACGCCCGCGCCCACCGGCGATCCAGGCGATGAAGATCTTGCCGGCCGGATGGCTGATGCGGAACGACCGCATCGCGTGGACGGGCTCGACGAGCGACGGGTCGCCTTCGGCCAGGACGACGAGCGGCGCGCCGCCGAGCGCTGTCCATGCACCGCGCTCGACGATCGCGTAGGCGCCGCGCGAGCGCACTTGCGCGGTGAAGCTGCGCCCCGGCTCGGCGGTCACGTACCAGGGCGCGACCGGCTCGATCAGCGCCGTGCGCCAGAGCGCCTGCTCGGCGAGGTGCACGCCAGAGCCGTCTCCCGGCGAAAGAAAGACGACGCTAGCGGGGTCGGCAGCGGCATTGGCGCGGATCTTCTCCAGGACCTCAACCGAGCTGCGGCTCGGCGGCGGCAGGCGACCCCGCACGCGCTCGGGCGGCGGGCCGACGACGATGAATTCGCCCGCCGCGATCGCGCGCCGGTCGTGCACCAGCCCTTCCCGCTCGAGCGCTTGCTCGGCCGCAGGCGCGTTGACGAGCGCCGCGTCGACCTCGCCGTTCTTGGCCGCCTCGAGCACGGCGAGCGCCGGACCGGGAACGAGCAGGATGGCGATCCCGGTATCGGCGCCGAACGCATGCTGCAGGCGGCGCGCCAGGCCGGAGTCATCGAGCGCGCGGTCGACCCCCAGGCGAAGCGGCCCGCCTCGCTCGGAAGGCTTCTGCGCCGACGCAGGCGCCGAGACAGCCGGCGTCGCCAACGCGGCGACAAAGAGACGGCGGCTCAGCATCCGGTCATTATTGCGGCGCCACGGTCGATGGCCGGTCGGCACGGCCGATTGGCCCGGGGCTACACTCTCGTATCCCGAAAAACAGGCGCAAGAACGCCCCGCCGAGACCCCGATCTCACGAGTCGCGCATCGGCCGCTGCCCGCGGTGCCGGCCGCTCGCTCCCGTCCGCTCCTGTCCCGACTGGCCATCGCACCGTCGCGGGAATTTCGTTTGCTCTGAGCTGCTCATGATTGCATCACCGACGAACCGTCTTCTGTCATCCGGGGGCGTCGTCCGCGCGCCGGCCCACGTCCGCCACGCGAAGCTGATCGAGTGGGTCGCCGAAATGGCGGCCTTGACGGAGGCGCGCGACGTCTATTGGTGCGACGGCAGCGCTGCCGAGTACGAGCGGCTCGCCGAGCAACTCGTCGCCGCCGGAACCTTCATCCGGCTCGACCCGGTGCTGCGCCCGCGCAGCTACCTCGCGCGCAGCAGCCCGAGCGATGTCGCCCGCGTCGAGGACCGCACCTTCATCTGCGCGGAGCGCGAGGAAGACGCCGGGCCGACCAACAACTGGAAGGCGCCGGCCGAGATGCGCGCGCTCCTCCAGCACGGCCTGGCCGACGGCACGCCACCGCTCTTTCGCGGCTGCATGCGCGGCCGCACGATGTACGTCGTTCCCTTCTCGATGGGCCCGCTCGGCTCCGAGATCGCGCACATCGGCGTCGAGTTGACCGACAGCGCCTACGTGGCGGTCAGCATGAAGATCATGGCCCGCATGGGGCGCGCGGTGCTCGAGGTGCTCGGCAGCGACGGCCCCTTCGTGCCGTGCATGCATTCGGTCGGCGCGCCGCTCGCCCCGGGCGAGAACGACGTGCCGTGGCCGTGCAATCCGGTCAAGTACATCGTCCACTATCCCGAGACACAGGAGATCTGGAGCTATGGCTCGGGCTACGGCGGCAACGCACTGCTCGGCAAGAAGTGCTTCGCCCTGCGCATCGCCTCGAACATGGGGCGCGCCGCAGCCAACGCCGCGCAGGGCCGGCCGGGCTGGCTCGCCGAGCACATGCTGATCCTCGGCGTGACGTCGCCGAGCGGCCGCAAGCATCACGTCGCGGCGGCGTTCCCGAGCGCATGCGGCAAGACCAACTTCGCGATGCTGATCCCGCCGCCGACGCTCTCCGACTGGAAGGTGACGACGATCGGCGACGACATCGCCTGGATCAAGCCCGGCAAGGACGGGCGGCTGTACGCGATCAACCCCGAGGCCGGCTACTTCGGCGTCGCTCCGGGGACCAACGAGAAGACCAATCCCAACTGCATGGCGAGCGTCGGCCGTGACGCGATCTTCACCAACGTCGCGCTGACCGACGACGGCGATGTCTGGTGGGAAGGCATGACCGACGAGCCGCCGGCGCATCTCATCGACTGGCAGGGGCGCGACTGGACGCCGCAGATCGCGCGCGAGACCGGCGCGAAGGCCGCGCATCCGAACGCGCGCTTCACCGTCGCCGCGATCAACAACCCGGCGCTCGATCCGGCCTGGGATTCGCCCACGGGCGTTCCGATCGACGCTTTCATCTTCGGTGGTCGGCGCTCGACCACCGTGCCGCTCGTCACCGAGGCGCGCGATTGGACCGAAGGCGTCTACATGGCAGCGACCATGGGGTCGGAGACGACCGCCGCCGCCGCCGGCGCGCAGGGTGTCGTCCGCCGCGATCCGTTCGCGATGCTGCCGTTCACCGGCTACAACATGAGCGAGTACTTCCAGCACTGGCTCGACCTCGGCGCGGTCCTCGCCCGCTGCGGCGCCAAGCTGCCGAAGATCTTCTGCGTGAACTGGTTCAGGAAGGGTCCCGATGGCAAGTTCGTCTGGCCCGGCTACGGCGAGAACATGCGCGTCCTGCGCTGGATCGTCGAGCGCGTCGAAGGGCGTTCCGACGGTGCGCTGAATGCCTTCGGCGTCACACCGCGCTACGCTGACCTCGACTGGTCGGGACTCGACTTCGATCCTGCGCGCTATGCGCTCGTCAGCAGCGTCGACCCCGAAGCGTGGGCCGGCGAGCTCGCGCTCCACGACGAGCTGTTCCGCCAGCTCGCCCATCGCCTGCCCGCCGAGCTCCCCGAGGTGCGCCGTCGTCTCGCCGCGCGTCTCGCCGGCTGACGCTCGGCCGGCCTCGGCTCGATGAGCTCGCCCGAGTCGGCGCCGCCGTCGCGCGGCGCGGTCGCGGCCGCCGAGCAGGACCTGAGGGACCCCGAGTTCGCCGAGCTCGACGCGCTGCTCGCCGCGATTCCGGAGCCGCTCGAGCCACTCGACGCGGTGATGCTCGACGGGTTCCTCTGCGGCGTCCTCGTCCAGCCGGTGCTTCCCGAAGTCGAGGACTGGCTGCCCTACGTCTTCGACGCCGGCGGCCATCGCTGGGGCGAGGCCGAGCCTTCGCACGAGCAGCGGCGCGCGCGGGCGCTCGTCCTGCGCCGGCACGCGGCGCTCAATCGCGCCATCGCCGAGGTCGGCGGGTTCGACCCATGCGTCCTCATGCCCGACGAAGGCGACGACGTCGAGGCGGCGGGGGGCGATCCGATCGTCGCGGCAGTCGGCCCGTGGGTCGCCGGCTTCGAGCAGGCGCTGCACCTCCTGCCTGCGCTCGTCGAGCTCGACGACCCGACGGTCGCGGCCGTGCTCGCGCGCCTGTTCCGATTCCTTCCCGACGACGCCGGCGACGGCACGTCGGCGGGCCAACGCGAGCGGTTGCAGATCTCGCTCGACGACGCGATCGGTGAGCTCGTCGGCTGCGTCGCCGAGCTGTACGAGCTGACGCTGCCGCTTCGCTACAAGGTCGCGCCGGTGCGCCACGCCGCGCCGAAGGTCGGCCGCAACGATCCCTGCCCGTGCGGCAGCGGGCGCAAGTACAAGCACTGCCACGGTGCAACGGCCGTGACCTGATGCGCCTGCAGCTGCTGTCCGACCTGCATCTCGAAACCGAGGCGTACGACCCCCGGCCGGCCGAGGGCGCCGAGCTGCTCGTCCTCGACGGCGACATCGACAGCACCTGGGAATCGCTCGCGCGCTTTCGCCGCTGGCCGACCCCGGTCTTGTTCGTCGCCGGCAACCACGAGTTCGACGGACGCGACCTCGGCGAAGCTCTCCCTGCGCTGCGCGCGCGCTGCCGTGAACTCGGCATCACGATGCTCGAGCGCGAGAGCATCGTGTTGACCGACGAAGCGGGCGCTCGCCTCCGCATCGTCGGCACCACGCGTTGGTGCGACTTCGACCTGTTCGGTCCGGCCCGGCGCGCGAAGGCGATGCGCGCCGGTGCGTACTTTCTCGGGGTGATGCAGGCGACGATCGAAGGCCGGCCAATCGACCCGGAGGCGATGCGCGCGCTCGGACTCGACTGCCGCGCCTGGCTCGCCGCCGAACTGCAGCGTCCGCGGGACGGTTGGGACAAGACGGTCGTCGTCACCCACTTCGCGCCCAGCGTCCGCAGCGCCGACCCGCGCTACGGCGCGCGCAGCGGCACCGCGAGCTTCTGCAACGCCGACGACGGCCTGCTCCCGTTCGCCGACCTCTGGCTGCACGGCCACCTGCACTGCGTCCACGACTACCAGGTCGCGCATGCGGGCGGCGCGACCCGCGTCGTTTCCAACGCGCGGGGCCACGACCGGCGCGGCGAGACCGGTGGGCACCGCCCGCGGCTCGTCCTCGAGGTATGAAACGGCGCGCCGCCGCGCGCCCGTCAGAACGTCGAGCGGCGGTGCACGCGCAATGCGATGCGGCTGGGCGGCGCCGCGCGCTCGCGCGCCGCGACCTCGGCCGCAGACTCGGGCTGGATCGTCGTGATCGCGTCGAGCCCGAA
>DASXXO010000156.1:0-2032 GCA_036503045.1 Caldimonas sp.
GCCTCGAGATGGCAACCGTGTACTCGACGCTTGGCGCGCGCCTCGATGTCGTCGAGATGCTCGACGGCCTCATGCTCGGCGCCGACCGCGATCTCGTGAAGGTCTGGCAGAAGCTCAACGCGCCGCGCTTCGACAACATCCTACTGAAGACGAAGACCGTGAGTGCCGAGGCGCGCAAGGACGGCATCCTCGTCAAGTTCGAAGGCGAGGGCGCGCTGAAGGAGCAGCTCTACGACCTCGTGCTGCAGGCGGTCGGGCGGGTGCCGAACGGAAAGCGGATCGGCGCCGAGGCGGCGGGCGTGAACGTCAACGAGCGCGGCTTCGTTCCGGTCGACATCCAGATGCGCACCAACGTGCCGCACATCTTCGCCGTCGGCGACATCGTCGGCCAGCCGATGCTCGAGCACAAGGCGGTCCACGAGGCGCACGTCGCGGCCGAGGTCGCCGCGGGCGAGCAGCTCGGCGACGAGAAGCTCGCGAAGACCGCGTTCGACGCGCGCGTGATCCCGAACGTAGCCTACACCGACCCCGAGATCGCCTGGGTCGGCATCACCGAGGACGAAGCGAAAGCGCGCGGCGTCAAGGTGAGCAAAGGCTTGTTCCCGTGGACCGCATCCGGCCGGGCGATCGCCAACGGCCGCGACGAAGGCTTCACCAAGCTGCTCTTCGACGAGGCGAGCCACCAGATCGTCGGCGGCGGCATCGTCGGCACGCACGCCGGCGACATGATCGGCGAGATCGCGCTGGCGATCGAGATGGGCGCCGATGCGGTCGACATCGGCAAGACGATCCACCCGCACCCGACGCTCGGTGAGTCGATCGGCCTCGCCGCCGAGGCGTTCGAAGGCGTCTGCACCGACCTGCCGCCGGTCAGGCGCTGACGCCGCGGTGTTGTCGCCAGCGACGCCGCGTGGCGCGGCCTCAGGCCCGGCGACGGGTGGCGTGACGGCCGACTGCGCGCTGCTCTCGATCGCCGACCGCCTCTCACGCGAGCTCGGTGCCTTGCGTTTTCGGCCGCCGGTGGCGTTCGTCTACAACCCGCTCGACTATGCGCGCGACGCGTATGCCGCGTACGTCGCGCGGTTCGGAACCGGGCCGAAGGAGGCGCTCCTCGTCGGCATGAACCCGGGCCCTTTCGGCATGGCGCAGACGGGAGTGCCGTTCGGCGAAGTCGCGAGCGTTCGCGATTGGCTCGGCATCCGCACGGCGATCGGCAAGCCCGCGCTCGAGCATCCGAAGCGGCCCGTCGCAGGATTCGACTGTCATCGCGCCGAAGTCAGCGGGCAGCGACTGTGGGGCTGGGCGCGTCGCCGCTTCGGCACTCCGGACGCGTTCTTCGACCGCTTCTTCATCGCCAACTATTGCCCGCTGCTGTTCCTCGAAGACTCCGGCCGCAACCTGCCGCTCGACAAGCTCGCGAGCGACGAGCAGCGGGCGATCGCCACGCACTGCGACCGAGCGTTGCGCGACACGGTCCGTCAGCTGGCGCCGCGCTGCGTGCTCGGCATCGGTCGGTTCGCCGAGCGACGCGCCGGCATCGCGCTCGCCGGCATGGGCGTCGTCGTCGGATTCATTCCGCACCCGAGCCCGGCGAGCCCGGCGGCCAACCGCGGCTGGGAAGAGCAGGCTGAACGCGCGATCGCGGGCTGCGGGGTGGAGCTGCCGGCGCCGCCGGTCGACGTGGCCGCCAAGCGCTGACGAGGAGCAGGCCGCCCGTTGTGCTCAACCGATGTCGGCGGCGTGGAACGCGAAGCGGCCTTCGCGCCGGTCGGCGAAGAAGAACTCGAGCGTCTTCCGGGTCGTGCGGAACGCGATCTCGTCCCACGGCACTTCGTCTTCGGCGAACAGGCGAGCTTCGAGCGACTCGGGTCCGGGGACGAAGTCGAGGTCGAGCAGGCGCGCGCGATAGAAGATGTGGACCTGGCCGACGCGCACGACGTTGATCAGCGAATAGAGCCCCTCGAGCTCGACGCGCGCGCCGGCTTCCTCGACGGTCTCGCGCAGCGCCCCTTCCTCGGTCGTCTCGCCGAGC
>DASXXO010000157.1:0-10298 GCA_036503045.1 Caldimonas sp.
CAGACCTGGCACCCGGCCCACCCGCTCTACGCCGCGCTGCGCAGCCACGACTTCGCCGCCTTCGCCGCCGGGCAGCTGAAGGAACGCCAATCGGCCGGGTTGCCGCCCTATTCCTACCTGGCGGTGCTGCGCGCCGAGGCGAAGACCCGCGAAGCCGCCAGTGCCTTTCTCGTCGCGGCCGCTGAACGTGCGCAATCGCTCGCGCAGGCCCAGTCGGTGATGGTGTACGCGCCGGTACCGCTGGTGGTCGCCCGTGTCGCCGACATCGAGCGCATGCAGATGCTCGTCGAGTCGGCTTCGCGGGCGCGGCTGCAGGCCATGCTTCGCGCCTGGCTGCCGCAGCTCGATGCGCTCCACGCCGCGCGCGGCGACGCGGCCGCCCGCGTGCTGCGCTGGGCGATCGACGTCGACCCGCTGACGATCTGACGGCGCACGCTCAGCGCGTCGCGCGCACGCCGGCGACGTCGGCGAGCAGCAGCGTCGCGCGCACCAGCTCCTCGACCGCTGCGCCGAGATCGGCGGGGGGCTCGAGCATCTCGATCTCGTCGCGCAAGGCGTCGGCGTCGTCGAGCGTGTCGGTGCCGACGTAGCGATAGAGGAGCGCGAGCGGCGCGGTGAGCGCTTCGTCGCCGCTGCCGAGCAGCGCCGGGAAGGTCTCGAGCGCGGCGGTGCAGCCGCCGACCCAGGACAGGACGCTCTCGCGCGCCGCGGCGCTCGCGTCGCTCTCGCTCTCGCTCTCGAGCTCGAGCTCGAAGATCCACGGGTCGAACCATTCGCGCCGCTCGATCGCGCGCCGGAGCTCGGCCTCGCGCCGGCGCACGAGCGCGTGCAGGCTTCGCGCGTCGAAGCCGGCGGGAAGCGGGCGGCCTTCGACGTCGGTGACGAAGCGCAGCCACCGCGCTGGCGCGATCGCTTGCGGCTGGACGATCACGCCGCAGAGGAAGCCGTCGAGGGCGCAGACGTCGAGCGGCTCGAGCGGCGCCGCCACGTCGTCGAGCAGCGCTTGCAGCTCCGCGATCTCGTGCTCGGCGAGGGGCTTCGCGGCCGCTGGCGACGCCCCGCCGGGCCGATCCGGAGCGCGTCCGCGGCGCGGCTTACTCACCACAGGATCAGCTGGGTGCAGCGAAAGAGGGCGATGCGCCGATCGTCGGCGCCGAGCACGACGGCCGACCACACTTGCGTCGTGCGGCCGAGGTGCTCGGCGCGGCATTCGGCGCGGATCTTTCCTTCGCGCACGGTGCCGAGGAAATTGCTCTTCAGCTCGATCGTCGTGAAGTTCTTCGCACCGGCTGGCAGGTGCGCGATGCTCGCGTAGCCGGCCGCAGTGTCGGCGAGCAGCAGCACGCTGGCGGCATGGAGAAACCCGTTCGGCGCCATCATCCACGGCTGCAGCGCTACTTCGGCGTCGAGCGCGCCTTCGGCGATGCGGGTGACGACGAGGCCGAAGCGGCCCGGCAGGCAATCGGCCTGACGTTCGTGGAAAAGCTCGGCAGTGATCTCGGATCGCAGCATGGCAGGCCTCGCAGCGCGGGGGACGGTCGAGCATAGCCAAGCCGTTCGTTTCGCGCCGCTATTCGGTTGACGGATACTTCTCCGCATGACTCCACAAGCCGAGGACGCGGCCCGCCTCCAGAAGCTCCTCGGAGACATGAACAGCGAGCGCGCGCCGCGCGCCGCGACGCAGTCGGCCGTGATCGACGTCATCCTCGAGCGCGTACGCTGCCACCGCGTCAGCATGTGGAGGTTCGACGGCGCCGGCGCCGACCTCACCCTGCTCTGCTTCGTGTCGAAGACAGCCGACGGCGTCTTCGACACCTCGGACCGGCGCCTGCGCCGCCACGAGTTCATCGACTATTTCAACGGCCTGGTTGGAAACGGCACGTACCTGAGCGTCGATGCCATGAACGACCCGGCGCTGCAGCCGATGCGCGAGAGCTATCTGATCGCCAACAACGTCGCTTCCATGCTCGACGCGGCGTTCGTCCTCAACAACCGCACTTACGGAATGGTGTGCTGCGAGGAGCCGCAGCGGCGCGAATGGAAGGCGAGCGACGCGATGGCGCTGCGGGCGATCGTCAACAAGATCGCCCTGCTGATGTGGAGCGCGCCCGACTCGGTGCTGCTGAAGTCGCCGTCGCTACCGCTGCGCGTGATCGTCGACGAGCTGGAGGCGCCACGGTCGCCAACGGATCGCCGACTGTGACAAATCGACCGAGGAGATCTGCTGCCATGGGCGCCAACGAGTACTTCACCAGCACGGCCGACATCGGCCATTACGTCGGCGGCCGGCGCGTCGCCGGCACAAGCGGGCGCAGCCAGCCGGTCACGAACCCGGCCACCGGCGCGGTCGCGCGCCGCGTCGCGCTCGCGTCGGCGGCGGAGGTCGACGCCGCCGTCGCCGCCGCCAAGGCAGCGCAGCCGGCCTGGGGCGACACGCCACCGCTGCGTCGCGCGCGCATCCTCAACGCCTTCCTCGGCCTTCTCAACCAGCACCGCGACGAGCTTGCGGCGATGATCACGTCGGAGCACGGCAAGGTGTTCAGCGATGCGCAGGGCGAGGTGACGCGCGGCATCGACATCGTCGAGTTCGCATGCGGCATCCCGACCCTGCTCAAGGGCGACTACACCGAGCAGGTCTCGACCGGGATCGACAACTGGACCGTGCGCCAGCCGCTCGGCGTCGTCGCCGGCGTCACGCCGTTCAACTTCCCGTGCATGGTGCCGATGTGGATGTACCCGGTCGCGATCGCGTGCGGCAACGCCTTCATCCTGAAGCCGAGCGAGCGCGATCCGTCGCCGTCGATCTTCATGGCCGAGCTGCTCGAGCGGGCCGGGCTGCCGAAGGGCATCTTCAGCGTGGTCCAGGGCGACAAGGTTGCGGTCGACGCGCTGCTCGCACACAAGGACGTCAAGGCGCTGAGCTTCGTCGGCTCGACGCCGATCGCGCGCTACATCTACGAGACCGGCGCGAAGCACGGCAAGCGCATCCAGGCGCTCGGGGGCGCCAAGAACCACATGGTCGTGATGCCCGACGCCAACCTCGAGCAGGCGGTCGACGCGCTCGTCGGCGCAGCCTACGGGTCGGCCGGCGAGCGCTGCATGGCGATCTCGGTCGCGGTGCTGGTCGGCGACATCGCCGACCGCATCGTCCCGCTGCTCGCCGAGCGCGCGATGCGGCTCGTCGTCAAGAGCGGCATGGCGAGCGACGCCGAGATGGGCCCGCTCGTCACCGCCGATGCGAAGGCACGCGTCGAGTCGTATATCGCCGCCGGCGTCGCCGAAGGCGCGACGCTCGCCACCGACGGCCGCGGCCTCGCGGTGCCGGGCCACGAGAAGGGCTTCTTCACCGGCGGAACGCTGTTCGACCACGTCACTCCGCAGATGAAGATCTACAGGGAGGAGATTTTTGGCCCGGTGCTGTCGTGCGTCCGCGTTCCCGATTTCGAGTCGGCGCTCAAGCTCATCAACGAGCACGAGTTCGGCAACGGCGTCGCCTGCTTCACGAGCGACGGCAACGTCGCACGCGAGTTCGCGCGCCGGGTCGAGATCGGCATGGTCGGCATCAACGTGCCGATCCCGGTGCCGATGGCGTGGCACGGCTTCGGCGGCTGGAAGTCGAGCATGTTCGGCGACACCCACGCGTACGGCGCGGAGGGCGTCCGCTTCTACACGCGCCAGAAGTCGGTGATGCAGCGCTGGCCGGAGAGCACGCCCAAGGGCGCCGAGTTCACGATGCCGACGTCGAAGTGACTTGCGGCGCGCCAGCGCCGCAAGTCGTCCTGAGCGCAGCGAAGGGATCTCGCTCGGCGAAGATCAGCGCTTCGCTTCCTCGGGCCAGCGCCAATTGACGGTCGTGCCCTCGCGGCCGACGCGAACGTGGCGTTCCTCGGTCTTGCCGCCGTAGGTCGCGCTGACCGTGTAGTCGCCCGGCGCGACCTTGACGAGCAGCATCGGTCCGGCAGCGTCGACCGTAAGCATCGTGCTGCCGCCGTTGGCGACGTCGACATGGTCGACGACGACGTAGGCGCCGCTGGCGACGCTGAAGACGAGCCGGAGCGGGAACGCCGGGCGCTGCGCATCGATGACGGCACGCGCTTCCTCGCCGGCGCCGCCGTTGATGTATTCGACACCGCCAGCCGAATGCACGCGCGGCGCGGGCGGCGTGCCGAGCTCACCCGCTGGCAGCGTGGTGGTCTGGGCGAGCGCCGCGCACGTGAAGATCAAGGCAAGGCCGAGCGAGAGCGCGAGCCGTGTCGTCGGGCTGAGCATGGTGCGGCTTTCAAAGCTATAAGAGTGGCGCCGCGATCGGGCGGCGCCATCGGCGCTCCGCGCGCCTGCACGTCGGACGGGTCCGACGCGACGGCCGCATCACCCCGGGGCTTGACCAACGAGCAGCCCGCGTCGGCGCTCAGCGTGAGCGCGTCAGGATCGCCGTCCCCTTCTCGTGCGCGATGCGCTGCAGCGTGAGGCGCGAATCCTCGCGCAGCCAGCGCTCGGTGATCGCCCATTCGTCGGGTCGCGCGACGTCGTCGAGCACGACCACGGCCTCCGGCGCGAGGAACGGCCCGAGCCGGCGCAGCGCGGGATAGCGCGCGAGCGGCTGCAGCGAGCCCGGCGGGCCGTCGACCAAGACGAGCTGCGCGCGCCGGCTGACCAGGGTGTCTTCGACTTCGGGGCCGTACCACTGCCAGCGCTCTCCGGCGAGGCGCATCTCCTGCAGGCCGGCATGGACGATCTCGACCTGGCGCTCGAGCCCGTGGCGCCGGACCAGCGCTGCGCTTCGTTCCGCATGGGCCGCGTCGTGCTCGAAGGCGACCAGGCGGCCGGCACCGACGCTTTCGAGCGCATAGCCCAGGACGAGCGAGGAGACGCCGGAGCCGCACTCGACGACGAGCGCCGGCGCGTGCGCGTGGACGAGTTCGTAGAGCAGGAGCGCAAGGTCGGGGCTGACGGTCGCCCCGCGCATCGGCGGCAAGGGATGGCGCAGCGGCAGGCACTTCGTCAGCATCAGCAGCGCCTCGATCTGCCGGTAGGTCTGCGCGAGCTCGCCCGAGACGGTGTGCGCCATCTTCTCCTCAGATCTTCTCGGTCTCGCCCGCCGCCGGCTGCCAGCGCATCAGCCGGCGCTCGATTCTGCCGACTGCAGCGTCGAGCGCGAGCGCGAATGCGGTCAGGACCAGGATCCCGGCCATCACGGTGTTGATGTCGAACGCGCCCTCGGCCTGCAGGATGAGGTAGCCGACGCCGCGCGACGAGCCGAGATACTCGCCGACCACCGCGCCGACGAACGCGAGCCCGACCGACGTGTGCAGCGAGCTGAACACCCAGCTCGTCGCGCTCGGCAGGTAGACGTGGCGCAGCAGCTGACGCTGCGTCGCGCCGAGCATGCGCGCGTTGGCGAGGACGACCGGGCTCACTTCCTTGACGCCTTGGTAGACGTTGAAGAAGACGATGAAGAAGACGAGCGTCACGCCGAGCGCGACCTTGCTCGCGATGCCGAGGCCGAACCAGACCGCGAAGATCGGCGCCAGGATCACGCGCGGCATGCTGTTGAGCGCCTTGATGTACGGGTCGACGATCGCGGCGGCGAACGGGCTGAGCGCGAGCCAGAGGCCGAAGACGAGGCCGAGCGCAGTGCCGATCGCGAACGCGAGCACGGTCTCGACGAGCGTCACCCAGAGATGCTCGTAGATGTCGTGGCCGGTCACGAACCAGGCCCAGACGCGGGCGAAAATCCTGAGCGGCTCGCCGAAGAAGAACGCTGCCTGGCGGTCGTTCTCGAACATGAAGTTCGGCACGAGGCCGGGTGTCGTCAGCAGATGCCAGACGACGAAGACGGTGACGAGCAGCGCGAGCTGCCAGACCCGCAACGCCTTCATCGCGCCGGGCTTCTCATGCGGCGAGCTGCTGGCGGTAGCCCGCCAGGACTTCTTCGCGCAGCACCGACCAGATCGCCTGGTGCAGCTCGACGAAGCGCGGCGCCGCGCGCACCTCGGCGACGTCGCGCGGGCGCGGCAGGTCGATCGCGAACTCGCCGATCGGATGCGACGCCGGCCCGGCCGATAGGCAGACGACGCGGTCGCTCAGCGCGATCGCCTCGTCGAGGTCGTGGGTGATGAAGAGCACCGCCTTCTGCTTCTCGGCCCAGAGCGCGAGCAATTCGTTTTCCATCAGCTGGCGCGTCTGCACGTCGAGCGCGGAGAACGGCTCGTCCATCAGGATCATGTCGGGGTCGAGGACAAGGGTCTGGGCGAGGCTGACGCGTTTCCTCATGCCGCCCGAGAGCTGGTGCGGATAGCGGTCGCCGAACGCGCCGAGCCCGACGCGCTTGAGCCACTCGAGCGCACGCGCCGGTGCATCGGCGTCGGCGCGGAACTCGAGGCCGGCAGCGACGTTCTGCAGCGCGGTCCGCCACGGCATCAGGCTCTCGCTCTGGAAGATGTAGCCGGCGCGCCGGTTGATTCCCGCGAGCGGCACGCCGAACACCTCGACCGTTCCGCTGCTCGGCGCGAGCAGCCCCGCGGCGACGTTGAGCAGCGTGCTCTTGCCGCAGCCCGTTGGCCCGACGACCGAGACGAACTCGCCCGGACCGACCCTGAGGGCGACGTCGCGGATCGCGGTGTAGCGCTGACCCTGGGCCTCACGCGACACGAACGTGCAGCTGACATTGGCGAGCGCGAGCGCGGGTGGGGAAGGCGTCATCGGATGCGGCGTAGGGACCCCGGTCACTGTAGCGCCGCGTGCGCGCCCTCGCCTCCGGATCGCCCCGCGCGGGCGGCGGCGCGCGAAGTCTCGCCGTCGGTTCGTCGGCACCTGGCAGCGTTCGAACCCACGACTCGTGGATTCGTCGGATTCGAGGTGCAGCGGCCGACGACGTCGCCTAACGTGCATGCACCCGAGGCGCAGATCCGCGATGCGGATGCGACCAGCGGGCCCCAACCTCGACCGGAGTTGTCATGAAGCCCACTGCTCACCTGACCCGTTGCAACCTCGCCCTCGCGACCGCAGCCGCGGCGACGCTCGTGCTGGTCCCGGCGGTCGGTCACGCTGCCGATACGCTGGCTGCGGCGGGCGCCACCGGCGCCGCTTGCGGCGGCGTCGGCACCTTCACGTCGGTGCAGCGCACGATCGTCGAGAAGGCGGCGCAAGGCGCCGTTCCGCTCATTCAGTACGTGCAGCGCACGCGGATGATCCACCAGCTCGACCTGGCGGAAACGCTCGCGTGGCTCGACGAGCGCCGCGCCCTCGCCGCCACCTGCCGCACGGCGGTAGCGAGCGACGCGGTCGTCGCCGCAGAGTAGCTGCGGACGGGCCGGCGGCGAACTGCCGCCGGTCAGGTTCGAAACCAGATCTGCTACTTCCAGTCGGGCTGCGACCCGGCACAAGGGGCTCAGCGCGCGCTCGCCCGCGCGGCCGGCGCGGGCGGCCGCGCCGCGTTGCGCTCGACCCGCCGCGACAGCGGCGTGATCACCGCCATGAGCATGAATGCGATGTTGCCCATCGCCGGGAAGGGGATGAACGCGCCGATCGCCACCGCCATCGCGCTGACGACGATCACGCCGACGATGCGCAGTCGCGCACCGCGGTAGAGCGCTGCCGGCATTGGCGCGGGGCCGAGCTCGGGGTGGCGGCGGACATAGTTCAGGATCAGCAGCGCGCTGACGCCGAGCAGCGCCATGTTGGCCGAGAAGACGACCTGCGACAGCAACACCCTGCCGTATTCGCCCGACAGCGCCGACGAGAAGGGCATCAGGCTGACAGCAGCGAGCTGCAGCAGGTTGAGAGCGATCAGCCGGCCGTCGGTTCGGCGCACGCCGGCGAAGACGCGGTGGTGGCCGATCCAGAAGATGGCCAGGACGAAGAAGCTGAGCGCCCACGAAAGCGCTTTCGGCAACAGGTCGGCCAATGCACCGGCGAGCTGATCCGAGTGGACGAGCCCATGCTCGGGCAGCTTCAGCTCGATCACGAGCAGCGTCATCGCGACCGCGAAGATGCCGTCGGTCAGCGCTTCGCTGCGATGCAGGGGCAGGCCGCCGCGGTCGGGTCCGTGTTCGTCCAGCGACCCGGCCCGAGCCTAGGCCTTCGGGTACTTCGCGTTGGCGCGCTTCGCCAGCTCGTTGGTCCAGATCGCGGCGAGATCGATCTTCGCCTTGGCGACTTCGGGATCGATGCTGGCGAGCGCGCGCCGCGCCGTCTCGGCGCCGCCCTCGGGAAACATGCCGTCGGGCGAGAGCGCGCCTTTCGCGGCGAGGAACGCGTCGACGTAGACCGCGCGATCGCCGAGCAAATAGCTCTCGGGCACGGCCTTGATGATGTCGCCGGCACCCGCGCCCTGGATCCACTTGTCGGCGCGCACGATCGCATTGGCGAGCGCCTGCGCCGTTTGCGGGTTCTTGTCGAGGAAGGTCTGCATCGTGTAGAGGCAGCCGGCCGGCATCGGCCCGCCGAAGACGCGGTCGGATTCGGCGACGACACGCGTGTCGGAAACGATCTTCAGGTCGCCGCTGCGCGCGAGCAGCGTGATCACCGGGTCGAGGTTGGAGATCGCGTCGATCTGGCCGGCGCGCATCGCCGCGACTGCGCCGTTGCCCGCGCCGACGCCGATGATCGAGACGTCGGTCGGCTTCAGCCCCACCTTGGCGAGGACGAAGTTTGCGAGCACGTTGGTCGACGATCCGGGCGCGGTTACGCCGAGCTTCTTGCCCTTCAGGTCGGCGATCGACTTGAAATTCGGCATCGTCTTCGGATTGATGCCGAGGACGATCTGCGGCGCGCGGCCCTGCAGCACGAACGCGCGCAGCCGCTGTCCCTTGACCTGCATGTTGATCGTATGCTCGAACGCGCCCGAGACGACGTCGGCGCTGCCGCCGACGAGCGCCTGCAGGGCGCGCGAGCCGCCCGAGAAGTCGGCGATCGTGACCTCGAGGCCCTCGTCCTTGAAGTAGCCGCGCGCCTCGGCGATCGTCAGAGGCAGGTAATAGAGCAGGTTCTTGCCGCCGACGGCTACCGTCACCTTGGGCTTCTCGAGCGCCTGGGCGCGACCGATCGCGGGCAGCGCGAGAAGGGCCGGGCCGGCGAGCGCGGCACGGAGCAGGCGACGGCGATGCATGGGTGGGTCTCCGGTGTTCTTCGAGGCGGCGCTCATGGCGCCCCGATGACTGTAGCGCCATAGGCAGCGCTCGCGCGTCGGGGCCGCCCGTAGAATCGGCTCGAATGAGAGGTTGCGTCAGGCGCTGGGGTGCCGTGGGCGTGCTGGCACTGGCCGCATCGTCGCCGGCGGCGCTCGCGCAGACGCGGCGCACGGCGGCGAGCTCTGCCGAGCCGGCCGCCTCTGCGCCCGCCGCGCCGGCGCCGCCGGTTTCGCTCTCGGCGCGCAAGCTCTACGAGCAGGCGCGACCTTCGCTCGTCCAGATTCGGACGCTGCTCAAGGGGCGCGCCAGCCAGACCTCGGTTGGCTCGGGCTTCTTCGTCACGGCGCAGGGCCACATCATCACCAACTTCCACGTCGTCAGCGAGGCGGCGCTCAAGCCCGAGCGCCACGACCTCGTCTACGTGACCGCCGACGGCCGCGAAGCGCCGCTCGCGATCCTGCAGCTCGACGTGCTGCACGACCTGGCGCTGCTGCGCGCCGGCGACGCCGGCGCGAGCGCCAGTCGTCCGGGCAGGACCTTCGACGCGCTGCCGTTCCGCGCCGCGAGCGAGCCGCTCGCGCAGGGCGAGCGCATCTACTCGCTCGGCAACCCGCTCGATGTCGGCTTCGCCTTCACGCAAGGCACCTACAACGGCCTGGTCGCGCGAAGCTTCTATCCGCAGATTTTCTTCGGCGGAGCGCTCTCGGCCGGAATGAGCGGCGGTCCGGCCCTCGACGACGAGGGCCACGTCGTCGGCGTCAATGTCGCGCGCCGCGTCGACGGCGAGCAGGTGAGCTTTCTCGTCCCCGCCAGCTTCGCGGCGGCACTGCTGGCGAGCGGCAAGGACGCCAAGCCGCTGGTCGGGCCGGCCTATGCGATCGTCGACGCACAGCTGCAAAAGCATCAGCAGACGCTGACCGAGCGCTTCATCCAGCAGGGCTGGAAGGAAGACACCCATCCGCGCTATCACGTGCCAGTGCCGCCCGACGTCTTCATGCGCTGCTGGGGATCGAGCGAGCCTTCTCGAACCGGCGGGCTCGACTTCGAGCGCTCCGACTGCGTCATGGACACGCGCATCTTCGCCGGCGACTTCGACACCGGCACGATCAAGCTGCGCCACGAGAGCTACGACGGATCGAAGCTCGGCACCCTGCGCTTCGCCGATCG
>DASXXO010000158.1:0-2564 GCA_036503045.1 Caldimonas sp.
CAGGCGCGAAACAGCCCGAGCGGAAAGCGCGACTCGGCACTCAGCGTCGGCACGTCGTGGAGGCCGCGGCGCGGGGGCACGAAGCTGACGTGCGCCGTGGCCTGGCCGCCGGCCGCAACGTTGGTCCAGGCGAGCGTCGACGCTGGCGCGTCGAGCAGGCGTAGCCCAATGCCGAAGCGCGCCGAGGACGGGCTCGACATGACCACGTCGAGCACCGCCGTGCCATCGGCGAACGCCGGCGCGACCGGACGCAGGCGCAGCGTCAGGCCGCGCAGCGTCCCGTGCGTGATGTGCATCGAGACGACCCCGCTGCCGGCGAGCAGGAACGTCAGCACGTAGCCGAGGTTGAGCTGGTAGTTGACCGAGGCGAGCAGGAGGACGACGAGCGTCAGTGCGAACATCCAGCCGGCGCGCGTCGGCAGGATGTAGACGTTGCCCTGCGTCAGCAGCTGACTGTCGGTGCGCGGCAGGCGCGCGGTCAGCCAGGCGCGCACGTGCGCGCGCACGTTCCACGGCGCCGTGAGCGCTCGCGCGATCACGGCAGCGGCACGGCCTCGATCATCGCCCGCACCTGCTCGCTGCGGCCGCGGCCGGCGCCGGCGACCGGCACGAGCCGGTGCGCGATCGTCTGCGGCAGCACGTACTGGACGTCGTCGGGCGCGACGTAGTCGCGGCCGCCGAGCAGGGCGCGCGCGCGCGCCGCGCGCAGCACGGCGACGCCGGCGCGCGGCGACAGGCCCTCGACGAACCAGGCGCCGGAGCGCGTCGTCTGGATCAGCGCCTGCAGGTAGTCGAGCAGCGCGTCCGAGGCGTGCAGCGACTGCACCGCGTGCTGGGCGGCGATCAGTTCGGTGGGCGTCATCACGTGCGAGAGGCGGCCGATCGCTTCGCGCCGGTCGCCGCCGAGGAGCAGCTCGCGCTCGCTTTTGCGGTCGGGATAGCCGAGCGTGATGCACATCAGGAAGCGGTCGAGCTGCGACTCGGGGAGCGGATAGGTGCCGAGCTGGTCGGTCGGATTCTGCGTCGCGATGACGAAGAACGGCGCCGGCAGCGCGCGCGTCTCGCCATCGACCGTGACCTGGTGTTCCTCCATCGCCTCGAGCAGCGCGCTCTGCGTCTTCGGCCCGGCGCGGTTGATCTCGTCGGCGAGCAGCACGTGCGCGAACACCGGCCCGGCGTGGAACACGAACGCCTCCTTGCTGCGCTCGTAGATGCTGACGCCGATCAGGTCGGACGGCATCAGGTCGGCGGTGAACTGGGTGCGCGAGAAGCGGAGGCCGAGCGAGACGGCGATCGCGTGCGCGAGCGTCGTCTTGCCGACGCCGGGGACGTCTTCGATCAGGAGGTGGCCGCCGGCGAGGAGGCACGCGACGCAATCCTCGATCTGTGCCCGCTTGCCGACGATGATCGTGCTAATCTGGTTGACGAGGTCGGACAGCTGGGCGGCGAGTGATCGGCTCATCGACCTCACGTTACCCGAAATCCGCTCGCGCAAAAGACCGATGAAAACGGCCTTCTACAGCCATTCCGACTGCCGCGGCCACGACATGGGCGAGGGGCACCCGGAATGCCCAGCACGCCTCGACGCGATCAACGATCATCTGATCGCGACCGGGCTCGATGCTGCGCTCGACCGGCGCGAGGCGCCGCTCGCCGCTGCCAGCGATCTCGGGCTCGCCCACAGCCCCGGCTACGTCGCCGAGCTCGGTGACTTGCTCGAGCGCGTGGCCGACGGCGGCGAGCCGCGCGCGATCGACCCCGACACGGTCGCTGCGCCGGGCACGTGGAAGGCGGTGCTGCGCGCCGCCGGCGCCGCCGTCGCCGCGACCGACGCGGTGCTCGACGGCGCGGTCGCGAATGCGTTCTGCGCGGTGCGCCCTCCCGGGCACCACGCGACGCGCGACCAGGCGATGGGCTTCTGCTTCTTCAACAACGTCGCGGTCGCGGCGCGCCACGCGCTCGACGTGCGCGGCCTCGAACGGGTCGCGATCATCGACTTCGACGTCCACCACGGCAACGGCACCGAGGACATCATCGCCGGCGACGAGCGGATCCTGATGGCGAGCATCTTCCAGCATCCGCTCTACCCGTACAGCGGCGCGGTGCCGATGGGCACCAACATGGTCAACGTGCCGGTCCCGCCGTACGCACGCGGCCCGGCGGTGCGCGCGCTGATCGAGGAGAACTGGATGGAGCGCCTCGAGGCGTTCCGGCCGCAGATGATCTTCGTCTCCGCCGGCTTCGATGCGCATCGCGACGACGAGCTCGGCCAGCTCGGCCTGGTCGAGGACGACTACACCTGGATCACCGAGAAGATCAAGGGCATCGCCGACCGCCACGCCAAGGGCCGGATCGTCTCGTGCCTGGAAGGCGGCTACAACCTGCGCGCCCTCGCGAGGAGCGTCGCCGCGCACCTGCGCGTCCTGCTCGCATGACGCCGCGGCGCAATCGACGGTGATCGGGCCGTTCGACTTGCGCGAGCTCCGGGAGCTCGTCGCCGATCTCGTCCGGCCGGGCGTCGTCGCCGAGCTCGCGATCCTCGCCGGCTGTTTCGTCGCCGCTTG
>DASXXO010000159.1:0-9888 GCA_036503045.1 Caldimonas sp.
GTAGCCCGCGACGACGAGGCCAGTGCGCCGCCGCTCCCACTTGAGATCGGTGTTGGCGAGCCCGCTCTCCGCGAACACGACTTCGCCGAGCAGGCGCGAGAGGAAATAGCTGCGTCCGCTCGCCTGGTTCGGCGCGATGATCGCGCGCTCGAGACGGTAGCTGCGCGCAATCGAGCCGAGCACCCGGTCGATCGGCGTCCCTTCCTGCGTCCCGCTCACGAAATAGACGCCGCGCAGCAGCGCGTCGGCTTCGTAGGGCGACGACGAGAAGGTGACCTCGAGGAACTCCTGCAGCACGCCGCGCAAGCCCGCGAACTGGCCGGCGAAGCCGTAGATGCGCGCGCGCTTGGCCGGATCGCGCTCGCTCTGCAGGCGATCGACGAGGCCGTTCTCGAGGCGCTGGACGAGGGTGTCGAACTCGTCGCCGAAGCGCTGCAGGTTCTGCGCCGCCGTCCCGTTGACGGGGAACGTCGCGCCCCAGGGCGTGGCGCGCTGGTCCTTGTCGATCGTCGCGAAGGCGTCGGTGAACCCGGCGACGAGGTCCGACTTGGTGACGAGCAGGTAGATCGGAAAGCGGATCGCGAGCCCTTCGTGCAGTTCCTGCAGGCGCTGCCGCACGGTCGCCGCGTACTGGCGGCGCTCGGCGAGCGTTCGCGTCAGCAGGTCGGGCACCGACACCGTGACCAGGACGCCGTTGAGCGGCTGGCGCGGCCGGGTGCGCTTGAGCATCGCGAGAAAGCCGCTCCAGGTCGCGCGGTCGTTCTCGCGGTCGCTGTCCTGCGTCGTGAAGCGGCCCGCGGTGTCGATCAGCACCGCCTGGTCGGTGAACCACCAGTCGCAGTTGCGCGTCCCGCCGATGCCGCGGATCGCCGCGTCGCCGGCGGCGTCGGCGAGCGGGAACTTGAGTCCCGAGTGGCGCAGCGCCGTCGTCTTGCCGGAGCCCGGCGCACCGATGATGAGATACCACGGCAACTCGTAGAGATAGCGGCCGTTGAGCTTGGCGCGCCAGCCCGCGAGCATGCCGCCGCCCGCGCCGAAGCGCGCGCGCCGGAGCGTGAAGAGCGCCTTCTCGAAGCGCTGGCGCACCGCGAGCATGTCGGCGCTCTCGGCCTCCTTCCTGTCGCCGGCAGGCGCCGCCATGAGCTGGTTGACGACCGCCGCGTTGCCGCGTCGCGCGCGCCACGCGCGCCAGGCGACGACGAGCACCGCCAGCGCGACGATCGCGCCGATCGCGGTCCAGCGCGCCGACTCGGATTCGAGCGGGAACCAGGTCGCTCCCGAGCGGCCGGTGAGTCCGATCAGCGGGCCGGCGATCCAGACGACGAGCGAGATCGCGAGCAGCAGGACGGCGAGGAGCGTCCAGCGGTTGAAGATCAAGCCGAGCAGCGACTTGATCATTTGCCTTGCGGCCGGCTCGCGCTCGCGTCCGGGCTGCGGCCGACGAAGAGGGTCACCTCGACGCGCCGGTTGAGCGCCCGGTTCGCCGCGGTGTCGTTCTGCACCACGGGCTCGGCGTCGGCGCGTCCTTCGGCGCGGATCCGCTCGGGGGCGACCTTGTGGGCGACGAGCAGGTCGCGGACGTTCTTCGCGCGCTCGTCCGAGAGATGCCAGTTCGAGGGAAAGCGCGCGCTGCGCGCGATCGGCTGGTTGTCGGTGTGGCCGGTGACGAGCACGTTGCCCGGCACCCGCGCGAGCGCATCGGCGATCCGCTCCATCAACGCCTCGCGGTCCGGGAGCAGCGTCGCGCTGCCGGACGCGAAGGTGCCGTCGCCGCGGATCGTGACCACGCTGCGGTCGATCTCGTCGCTGACGCGCACGAGGTTCGCCTTGATGTCGGGCTGCAGGTACTGGGCCAGGCGCGGCTGCGGCGCCGGCTGCGGCGCCGCGATCACCGGGGGCGTGAGTCGCAAGCCCTGGATGTCGCCGAACACCGGATCCGAGCGCGCGGAGAGCGACGACGAGAGCACCCAGTAGGTGCCGGCGAGCAGCAACGCGGCGAGGCCCGCGCACGCGGCGAGCGGCAGCCAGCTGAGCGTCGTCGCACGCTTGACCGGCTGCCCCTGCCAGTGCTCGGCGAGCGCGTGCGGATAGTCGCCGCGTTCCTTCTTCAGGATCTGCGCCAGCCGGTCGCGCACCGCGTCGAGCTGCGCGCGGCCGTTGGCGATGACCCGGTAGCGACCCTCGAAGCCGAGCGTGATGGCCGCGTAGATGAGCTCGAGCAGATCGCGGTTCTCGGCGGGCTTTTCGGCCAGGCGCGCCATCAGCTGGAACACCTTCTCGCCGCCTTCGGTCTCGTTGTGGAACATCGCGAGGAGGCTATGCCGCCCCCAGACGCCCGAGCCACCCCAAGGCGTGTCGGCGGCGGCCTCGTCGATCATCGTGCAGAGCACGTAGCGCGACGCCATGACGCGCTCGGGCGCGATGGCGTGCGCGGCGGCACGCGCCGCGAAGTCGCGGATGCCTTGTGCGAGCGACGTGCGCAGCGCGCCGGGATCGGCAACCTGGCGCGTCGCGCGCAACTGCGGCACGAGCAGGAGCAGCGGGTTGGCGAGCGCGACGAGCGGGTTCAGGCCGACGTCGGGAATCGGCGCCTCGGCCACGCCGGCGTCGATGCCGCTCGTCTCGCTGGTTCGGCTCGCCGCGCGGCCGCGCGGATCCGGCTTGAGGAAGGTGCGGGTCTGATCGTCGCGGTCGGCGAACGGATCATTGAGTGCCGAGGGATCCATGCACCGCTTTCGCGCCGGTCATTGGCGAATCGCCCACAGCTCGAGCTCGAGCGCGGGGAAGTCACCGGCGACGTGCAGCGCGAGGCTGCCGCTTTTCTCGAGCTGCTTCCACAGCTCGCCGCCGCGGTCGAGCTCGAAGTAGTGAAAGCCCGCGTGGAACGGCAGCTGGCGCGGCGCCGTCGGCAGCGAGCGCAGCGCGACGCCGGGAAGCTGGAGGTTGACGAGGTCGCGCAATCGTTCCGAGGGGCCGAGCTTGGACTGCGCGGGAAAGCGCGTGCGCAGCTGCTCGGCCGGCATCTGCGCATTGACCGCGAGAACGAAGTTCGCGCTGCGCGCCATCTCCGGATCGGGAAAGACCGCGGTGCGTACGCCGTGGCTGCGGTCGACGAGATCGATCTGCACGGCGTTTCTCTCGAGCACCGTCGAGAGCATCCGGCGCAAGTCGGCGATCACCGGGACGAAGGTCGCGTGCAGGTCGTCGTGGCGATACGCGGGGTAGTCGTTCGGGAAGCGCGCCTCGCTCATGAAGGTCGAGAGGTCTCCGGCCAGCTGCAGGCAAGCGAAGTAGAGCTCCTTCGGGTGCGCGTTCGGGGCGAGCGCGTACTGGCGGAACACCGGCTCGGCGCGGTTGAGCGCCTGCAGCATCAGGAAGTCGGCCATCTCGGAGACGCCGTGGCTCAGCTGGCCCATGCGCGCCGCGAACGCCCGCGTGCGCTGGTGGACGAGTCCGTGCAGCAGGGTCGCGTGCGCGGACAGCTGCTGCGATGCGTCGATCCGCGTCTGCGGTGCGATGTAGAGCGGATCGAGGACGACCTGGTTGTCGCTGCGCCGCTCCGAAACGCGCGCGACGCCGAGCAGCGCATGTCCTTCGCCGGCCTCCTTGGCGCGCACCAGGCGCAGGTCGAGCGCACCGGTCTGGACCGGCTCGGGCTCGTCGGCCGCGTTGGTGTGGTCGCGCAGCTCCTCGCTGGACGCGCGCCAGCGGCGCAGCTCGCGCGCGTCGACGGCGTCGAAGCCGACCTGCGTCACGCCCTCGCGCGCCAGCGGCACGGCGAGGCAGACAAGCTCGCCGCGCATGTCGGCCGCGATCTCGAGCGCGGTCGGCTGCGCGTCGTGGGTCGGGACCGAGAACGGGGTGCCGTCGGGAAGGATCCCGCTCGCGCGCGCGATGCCGACCTTGCCGATCGCGAGCAGCCCCTGGTCGAGCGCGAGCTCGAAGAAGCCCCAGGCGTGCATTCCGGCGCCGCGCATGCGCATGTCGACCAGGTACTCGAAATGCCGCGCTTCCTGCTGAAAGTGGTGCGGCAGCAGGAACATCCCCTGCGACCAGACGACCTTGCTGTGCAGACTCATGAGGCGCTGCGGATCACTTGCCGATCGTGGCCTCGACCGCGAGCTCGCCCGCCTTGACCGTGAGCTTCTGCGGCTGGTTCGGCTGGACCGGGACGACGCTGCGCCACTTGGCGTGCTCGACGTCGCGGTACGCGGCGACGACGCCGATAAAGCGCGTGTCGGGGGCGAGCGTCTTCGCGAACGTCTTGGTTTCCCCCGGTGCGAGGACGTACTCTTCCTTCGCGATCATGTCGGCGGCGAGCTGGGCCTGGTCGCGCTGGTAGAGCGACATGAAGTCGGCGGCATTGAAGCTGGCCGCCGACTTGAGCTCGTAGATGCGGACGAGCAGCGGCGAAGGACGATTGCTCGCGCTCGGGTTGACCTCGGCCGACGCCTGGATCGTTCCGGTCACCGACGCCGGCTTCGGGGCGCCTGCGCACGCCGCGAGGAGCAGGGCGGCAGCGAGCGCCGCCGCGGGGCGGCGGCCGAGGAGGTTCACGCGCGCATCTCCCATCGTTGGCCGAAGAGCATAGCGACCCGGCGTCCTTCGACCGCGTGACTTAGGTAATCGGGGGCCCGTCCTCGTCCTCGTCGTGCTCGCTCGGCTCGGCTTCGACCCCGTACGCCTCGCTCGCCCAGGCGCCGATATCGGCGTTCTTGCAGCGCGGGCTGCAGAACGGACGTGACGGATTGCTGAGCGCGTACACCGACTCGCTGCCGCACGCCGGGCAGCGGACGATGCGCGGACGGAAGGTTTCGCCGGTCATGCGCAGAGCGTCAGCTCGAACTCGGTATCGGCTTCGCTTGCACGCAGGCGTCCGTCGCCCTCCTGGCGCATGAGTCGCACCAGCACCATCAGCCGGTGGCCGCTGATCTCGGGAACGAGCTGCAGCGAGGGGTCGAGGCGCACGCGCATCAGGCGATAGACGCGCCCGGCCGGCAGGCTTTGCGAATACTGCCCGCCGATGGCGACGACGTGCTGCGCCGCCCCCGAGTCGCGCAGCAGGCCGAGCAGCACCTGCAGTGCCTCGGCGAGCGGCATCAGCGAGCTGACCCACTGCAGCAGGTCGGCACGCCGGCGCTTCGCGTCGAGCTGCTGCCAGGCGTAGTAGGCCGGCAGGTCGAACTCGCAGGTGCCGCCGGGAATGCTGATCCGGCTGCGGATGCTCATCAGCCACTCGTTGGCCGTGAGCGCGGCGCCGGCCTTGCCCGCGACCTGATTGAGCCGCGCGAACGCGCCGTCGATGCGGGCGATCACGCCTTCGAGCGTCGCTTCCGAGATCGACGGATTGCCGCGGTAGCCGATCAGCTGCAGCCGGTGCTTCTCGAGCTCCTTCAGGAGATCGGACTTCACGTCGGCGCGCGAGCCGACGTCCATGATCTCGAAGATCGTCGCCAGCGCGTGGTGGTGGTCGACCGGCGCGTCGCGCTCGATCAGCTGGCCGAGGCGGTCGAACAGGTGCTCGAGCCGGAGCATCGTGCGGATGCTCTCGTTGAACGGGTACTCGTAGACGATCAAGGCGGGGCGGGTCGGGACCGGGCGGCGGCACCGTCCTGGGGACGGGTGGCCGCGCGGATTGTTTCATAGCAACCAGGGCCGAGGCCCCGGCGCGGTCAAGCCCCTGCCCGGACCACGTACCCCCAGAGCCGATGCACTTGCTCGGCGAGCTCGACGAGCGAGAGGCCGACGTTGTGGATCACCGCGTCGGCGCCGGCGCGGCGCTCGCGTCTGGATGCCTGCTGCGCGATCACCGCGCGCGCTGCCTCGGCGCTCCAGCCGGGCCGTGCGGCGACCCGCTCGATCTGCACCAGCTCGTCGCAGTCGACCAGCCAGACTGCATCGACGCGGCTGCGCCAGCGTCCCGACTCGATCAGCAGCGGGACATCGAAGACGAGCGCCGGCGCGCCCGGATCCGCGGCGCCGGCCTGGCGCTCCGCTTCGCTGCCGATGAGCGGATGGAGGATCGCCTCGAGGCGAGCGCGCGTTCCGGGGTCGTCGAACGCGGCCGCACGCATGCGCTGCCGGTCGAGGCCGCCGTCGGCAGCGATGAACTCGGCGCCGAAGGTCGTGCGGAGGGCGTCGATCGCCGCCCCGCCGGGGACGGTCAAAAGGCGCGCGATCCGGTCGGTGTCGATCACGACCGCACCGGCGCTCGCGAGCATCGCGCCGACCGTGCTCTTGCCGCTGCCGATGCCGCCGGTGAGGCCGAAGCGCGGAGTCCTCATGCGAGGGCGCGGAGAGTCAGCTCCAGCGCATCCAGCCGAGCACGCGGTCCGGGCCGGCGAAGACGACCACCAGCCCGGCGCCGGCGAGGAACGGACCGAAGGGAACATAGCGACCTTCGCGCAGCGCGGCCGACATCTTCATCGCGATGCCGATCACGGCGCCGATCACGGAAGCGCCGAGCACGATCGGCAGGATCATCTTCCAGCCGAGCCACGCGCCGAGCGCAGCGAGCAGCTTGAAGTCGCCGAAGCCCATACCTTCCTTGCCGGTCGTGAGCTTGAACACCCAGTAGATCGACCAGAGCGAGAGATAGCCGGCGATCGCGCCCCAGACGGCGTCGGCGAGCGGAATCGTCCAGCCGAGCGCGGCGCTCGCGATGCCGATCCAGACGAGCGGCAGGGTGAGGTTGTCGGGCAGCAGGGTGGTGTCCCAGTCGATCCCCGCGAGGGCGACCAGCGCTGCGCAGAAGCCGCACCAGAGCAACGCGACCGGCACCGCGCCGAAGCGCCAGCCGACGAGCGCGAACAGCGCCCCCGTCGCGAGCTCGACGAGCGGATAGCGCGAGGAGATCGCGGCGCCGCACGCCGAGCAGCGCGCGCGCAGCCAGAGCCAGCTCGCGACGGGAATGTTCTCGTACCAGGCGATCTGATGGCCGCAGGCCGGACAGCGCGAGCGCGGCGTCGCGAGCGTGAGCGGCGGTGCGGCTTCCTCGTGGGTGACGCCGAGCAGGTCGGCGCTTTCCATGCGCCAGCCGCGCTCGAGCATGAGCGGCAGCCGGTGAATGACGACGTTCAGGAAGCTGCCGACGCAGAGGCCGAGGAGGCCGAGAACGAGAGGGGAGAGGAGGACCTCGGTGTCGGGCATCGCCGGTCGGTCAGACGACCTGGCCCAGCTTGAAAATCGGCAGGTACATCGAGACGACGATGCCGCCGATGAGCGTTCCCAGGATCACGATGATGAACGGCTCCATCAGGCTCGACAAGCCCTTGACTGCCTCGTCGACTTCGTCTTCGTAGAACTCGGCCGCCTTGCCGAGCATCGCGTCGAGCGAGCCCGACTCCTCGCCGATCGCGCACATCTGCAGCACCATCACGGGGAAGATTCCGGTCGCCTGCATCGAGGTGGTGAGCGCCGAGCCGGTCGAGACGTCCTTCTGGATCTTCTCGGTCGCTTCGGCGAAGACGGCATTGCCCGCCGCGCCGCCGACCGAGTCGAGCGCCTCGACCAGGGGCACGCCAGCCGCGAACATCGTCGCGAGGGTGCGTGTCCAGCGCGCGATCGACGACTTGAAGACCAGGTCGCCGAAGACCGGAATGCGCAGGAGCAGCCGGTCCATGTACTTCTGCATCTTCACCGAGCGCCGCCACGACTGGAGGAAGAAGTAGATTCCGCCGCCGAGGATGCCGAAGATCAGGTACCAGTAGGTGACGAAGAACTTCGACATCGCGATGACGACCAGCGTCGGCGCGGGCAGGTCGGCGCCGAACGACTTGAACACGTCCTCGAACGCCGGGATGACGAAGATCATGATGACCGTCAGCACGACGAACGCGACCACGAGCACCGCGACCGGATAGATGAGCGCGGACTTGATCTTGTTCTTGATCGCCATCGTCTTTTCCTGGTAGATGGCGAGACGATCGAGCAGCGTTTCGAGAATACCTCCAGCTTCGCCGGCCTCGACCAGGTTGCAGTAGAGCGCGTCGAAGTAGAGCGGGTGCTTGCGGAAGGCGGCCGAGAGGCTCGTGCCGGTCTCGACATCGCTGCGGATGTCGGTGAGGAGGCGCGTCAGCTTCGGATTGGTGCTGCCCCGGGCGACGATGTCGAACGACTGGATCAGCGGCACGCCGGCGCGCATCATGGTCGACAGCTGGCGGGTGAAGACGGCGATGTCCTTCTGCTTGATCGCCTTGCCGCCGCTGGTGCGGCGCTTCTTCACCTTGTTGACCATCACGCCCTGGCGGCGCAGGCTCGCGCCCACCATGGCTTCGCCGCCGGCGCGCATCTCGCCGCGCACCGACTTGCCGTTCTTGTCCTTGCCTTCCCACTCGAAGACGATGTCCTTGACCCGACCCTTTGCAGCTACTGCCGTTGCCATACGTCTTCGAGGTCAGGACCCCGCCTTGTGCTTTCTCGTTTGCTACTCGTTGGTGACCGAGATCAACTCTTCGAGTGTCGTCATCCCGGCGCGCACCTTGAGCAGCCCGGACTGGCGCAAGTCGCGAACACCTTCACGCTGCGCCTGCTCGGCGATTTGCATCGAGCTGCCAGCGGCGAGGATGATCTTCTGGAGTTCTTCGGTGATCGGCATGACCTGGTAAATGCCAACGCGACCCTTGTAACCGTTGTTGCACATTGAACAGCCGACGGCGCGGAAGGGCTTCCAGTTGCCGTCGAGGTCCTCCGGCTTGAAGCCGGCCTTGAGCATTGCCTCCCGAGGATAGTCGGCCGGCGCCTTGCAGTTCTCGCAGAGCTTCCTCGCCAGGCGCTGCGCCGTGATCAGCAGCACGCTCGCGGCGATGTTGAACGGCGCGACGCCCATGTTGGCGAGCCGGGTGAGCGTCGTCGGCGCGTCGTTGGTGTGCAGGGTCGACATCACCATGTGGCCGGTCTGCGCGGCCTTGAGGGCGATGTCGGCGGTCTCCAGGTCGCGGATCTCGCCGACCATGATGATGTCCGGGTCCTGGCGCAGGAACGACTTCAGCGCCACTGCGAAGGTGAGCCCGGCCTTGTCGTTGACGTTGACCTGGTTGACGCCGGGCAGGTTGATTTCCGCCGGGTCCTCGACCGTGGCGATGTTGACGCCGGGCTGGTTGAGGATGTTCAGGCACGTGTAGAGCGAGACCGTCTTGCCGCTGCCGGTCGGGCCGGTGACGAGCACCATTCCGTACGGCCGCTGGATCGCCTTCATCAGGCGATCCTTCTCGATCTTCTCGTAGCCGAGCGCCTCGATTCCGACCTTGGCGCTCGACGGGTCGAGGATCCGGATCACGATCTTCTCGCCGAAGAGGGTCGGCAAGGTGCTGACCCGGAAGTCGATCGCCTTGTTGCCGAACTTGAGCTTCATGCGGCCGTCCTGCGGCACGCGTTTCTCGGCGATGTCCAGGCGCGAGATGACCTTGATGCGCGCCGACATCCTGTCCTTGATCGCGAGCGGCGGCTGCGTGATCTCGCGCAGTTCGCCGTCGACGCGGAAGCGCACCCGGTAGTGGTACTCGTAGGGCTCGAAGTGCAGGTCGGACGCGCGCAGGTTGATCGCGTCGATCAGCATCTTCTGCAGGAAGCGGACGACCGGAGCGTCCTCGACGTCGCTTGCCTCCTGTGCCTCGGCAGGCTGGCTGCTGACGTCGTCGGTGATGTCGAACTCGAAGTCGCCCGAGGCGAGCGACTCGACGGCGTCGTTGGCGTTCGCGCCGGCGGTCTCGAGCAGCTTGACGAGCTTGTCGTGCTCGACGATGACCCACTCGGGCGAAAGCTGGGTGGCGAACTTGATTCGCTCCACTGCTTCTTGGTCGGTTGGGTCTGCACCTCCGATGAACAACCGGCTGCCGCGCTTGCCCAGGACCAACACCTGATATTGGGCCGCCAGCTTGCCGTCGATGA
>DASXXO010000160.1:0-14376 GCA_036503045.1 Caldimonas sp.
AAACGAGCATACGTCAGACGATGAATAAAGAGCTGTACGACACCGTCGCAGGCATTCTCACTGCGCAGTTCCACGTCGACCCGACGGTCGTGCGCCCCGACGCGACTCTCGAAACCCTCGGCCTGGACTCGCTCACGCTGATGGAGTTCGTGTTCGCGGTCGAGGACCGCTACGACCTGCGCATCCCCGAAGACAAGCTCGATCCGCGCCAGGCGGGGTTCACCCTCGAGCGCGTCGTGCAGGTGCTCGACGGCGAGTTGCTGGCGACCTCGCTGGCCGCCGCGGCAGGCGCCTCCAGCTCCTCTTGAGCGGCGGCGCCGAGATGTCGTCGGGACGCCGTGCGTCATGGTCGGTCGTGTGCGACTTCGACGGCACCGTGTCGGAGAAGGACGTCACCGACAGCTTGCTGCAGCGTTTCGCGCAGCCCGGCTGGCAGGAGCTCGAGGCTCAGTGGGAGGCCGGCCGGATCGGCTCGCGCGCCTGCATGGCAGGGCAGGTGGCGCTCCTCGACTGCACGAAGGACGAGCTCGACGCGCATGTCGCGGGGTTGTCGATCGATCCGCGTTTCCGCTCCTTCGTCGAGGCCGTGCGCGCCGAGGGTGCGTCATTGACGATCGCCAGCGACGGCCTCGGCGAGGTCATCGCAGCCATGCTCGCGCGCGTGGGGCTGGCACATCTGCCGGTCCGCGCCAGCCGGCTGGTGCAGACCGGACCGCGTCGATGGGCGCTGGAGTTCCCGCACGCGCGCGCCGACTGCATCAGCGCCGGCGCGACGTGCAAGTGCGCCTGCTTGCGCAGCGACGCTGCGCAACCCGCGCTGCTGGTGGGCGACGGTGCTTCTGACTTCTGCGCCGCGACCCGCGCCGATCTGACGTTCGCCAAGTCGCGCCTGCTCGACCACTGCGCCGTACTCGGCGTCCCGCACCGCCCGATCCGTGACTTCGGCGACGCGCTGCTCGCCTGGCGTGAACTGGTCGACGACGGCCTCGAAACCGCCGTCCTCCCGAGCGAGGGTGCGGCATGAGCGAGAGCGCGCTGCTGGCCGACGAGGCGCGCTACTGCTCGTTCGGCGACACGGTCCATTACGTCGAGCCGCCGAAGATCTTCGAGCGCTGCGAAGGAAGCTATCTGTTCGATGCGCGGGGCGTCCCGTACCTCGACCTGCAGATGTGGTATTCGGCGGTCAACTTCGGCTACGCGAATCCGCGCCTGAGCGGGGCGATGAAGCGCCAGCTCGACACCTTGCCGCAGGTCGCGAGCCAGTACCTGCACCGGACCAAGATCGAGCTCTCGCGCACGATCGCCGAGGACGCGCTCGCCAAGTGGGACCAGAAGGGTCGCGTCCACTTCAACGTCGGCGGCTCGCAGTCGATCGAGGATTCGCTCAAGCTCGTGCGCAACGCGAGCGCCGGCAAGAGCCTGATGTTCGCGTTCGAGGGCGGCTACCACGGCCGCACGCTCGGCGCCTCGGCGATCACGTCGAGCTACCGCTACCGGCGCCGCTTCGGCCACTTCGGCGAGCGCGCGCACTTCGTGCCGTTTCCGTACCACTTCCGGGGCGGCGCGGGAATGACGAAGGAGCAGTACGGCGAGCGCTGCGTCGAGCAGTTCGAGCGCCTCTTCGAGAGCGAATACAACGGCGTCTGGGACGCGCGCGCGGGCCAGTGCGAGTACGCGGCGTTCTACGTCGAGGCGGTGCAAGGCACCGGCGGCTACGTCATCCCGCCGCCGAACTTCTTCGCCCGGCTGAAGCGCGTGCTCGACCGCCACGGCATCCTGCTCGTCGTCGACGAGATCCAGATGGGCTTTTTTCGCACCGGCAAGCTCTGGGCGATCGAGCACTTCGGCGTGACGCCGGACATCCTGGTGTTCGGCAAGGCGCTCACGAACGGCCTCAACCCGCTCGCCGGCCTCTGGGCGAAGGAGGCGCTGATCGGCCCCGCGGTCTTTCCGCCCGGGTCGACGCACTCGACCTTCGCGTCCAACCCGCTCGGCACCGCGGTCGGGCTAGAGACCATGAAGATGCTCGCCGAGACCGACTACGCCTCGATGGTGATGGACAAAGGCGCGCACTTCCTGCACGGCTTGCGGGAGCTGCAACGTCGCCATCCCGAGATCGGCGACGTCGACGGTCTCGGCCTTGCGCTGCGGGCCGAGATCTGCGAGAGCGACGGCTTCACGCCCAGCAAGCGCCTCGTCGATCGGATGGTCGAGATCGGCCTCGCGGGGGATCTCGGCCACGGCGACGAGAAGCTCGGCCTCGTCCTCGACATCGGCGGCTACTACAAGAACGTGGTGACGTTCGCACCGTCGCTGCACATCACGTCGGCGGAGATCGAGCTCGCCTTCGTCCTGCTCGACGAGGTGATCTCGCGCGCCAAGCGCGACCTGGCCTGATCGCCGCGCGGCCGGACGCGATGAACCGCTCGATGGAATACCTCTGGCGCGCCGGCCCTTCGGGCGTGCTCCTGATCCACGGCCTCACCGGGACGCCGACCGAGATGCGCTTCGTCGCGCGCGGATTGCACGAGGCCGGCTTCACGGTCCAGGCGGTGCAGCTCGCCGGCCACTGCGGCAGCGCCGAGGAGCTGATCGCGACCGGCTGGCGCGACTGGTACCGCAGCGTCGAAGCGGCAGCGCTGAAGTTGCGTGACCAGGTCGACCACCTCTTCGTCGCCGGGCTCTCGATGGGCGCGGTCCTGGCGCTGAAGCTCGCGATCGAGCGGCCGCGCGAGGTCGCCGGCGTCGGCCTCTACGGCACGACGTTTCGCTACGACGGCTGGGCGGTTCCCCTGATCGCGCGTCTCTCGTTCCTGCTCCCGCTCGTCTGCGGTCTCGGCTTCGGCCGCGACCGCCACGTGATGGAGAGCTACCCCTACGGCATCAAGAACGAGCGGATCCGTGCCTGGATCGTCGGCAGCATGCTCGCCGGCGACAGCGGCGCCGCCGGGCTGCCCGGCAACCCGTGGGGGTCGCTCGCCGAGTTCATCCGCCTGTCGAACCATGTTCGCCGACGCCTCGGCCGGGTGCACGCGCCGTGCCTCGTCATCCACTCGACCGACGACGACATCGCCAGCCTGCGCAACGTCGCGCTGATCGAGAACAACGTCGCGGCTCCCGTCGAGACGGTACTGCTCGACGACAGCTACCACATGATTTCGGTCGACCAGCAGCGCGACGTCGTCATCGACCGCTCGGTGCGCTTCTTCCAGGCGATCGCGGCGAGCGCGCCGACCGCAAGCGCGGCGCCGGCACACCGCTACCTCTCACCCGGCATCGAAGGCGCTTGAGCCCAATGTGCTTTGCATGCTATGTGGTCGCTTCGGTGATCGGCGCCCTCTTCGGAGTTGTCGCGACCTTCGTGACGAAGACCAGGCGTCCAGCCCTCGCACTGGCCAACGTCGCCGTCGGGATGGCCGGCGCGGCGGCGATGGCGTGGTTTGTCTCTCCGCTGTCCAGCGACACCGCAAGCGGACGCGCCGGCCCGGCCCAGATCATCGGCGCGGTGTTCGGAGCCTTGGCATCGCTTGCGGTGTGGCAGGTGATTCGGCCGGACGGCTGAGACGCCGGCGAACGATTTGCACGACTCGCTCGGCTGGTGGATCGGTTCCCGGCGTCCGCCGGCCAGAGGCGCTCTCCGCCGCGATGCGGCGAGCCGTTGAGCGGTTGCGTCGGCAGCCCGAAACGTGGAGTCAGTCCCTTCGAGGCGTGTCAAGAGGACTGGCTGCGCGTCCGTGTCAACATCGCGCCTCTCAGCGTTTCCCATCGGACCCGCCATGCCCCGACGTCACGTCCTTGTCGCCGCTTGCTCGGTGCTGTTCTCCTCGCTCCTCGCCGTCCCCGCCCACGCTGAGGAGACCTGGCCCGAGCCTGGCCGCCCGATCCAGCTGATCGTCCCGGCCCCCGGCGGCAGCGGCACCGGCGACACGATCGCGCGCGTGCTCGCCGAAGCGATGCAGACGCGGCTCAAGAGCAATTTCGTCATCGACAACAAGGCCGGCGCGAACGGCAATATCGGCGCGACCGCGGCCGCCGCGACCGCGGGAGATGGCTACCACTTCCTCTTCAGCTGGGCGGGCACGCTCGCCGTGAACAAGGCGCTCTACAAGAACCTCTCGTTCGACGCGCAGAGGGACTTCATCCCGATCGTGCTCGTGGCCGACGTGCCGAACATCCTCGTCCTCAACAACGACATCCCGGCCAGGGACCTCGCCGAATTCATCGGCTACGCGAAGGCCAATCCGGGCAAGCTCAACTTCGGCTCCACCGGCATCGGCAGCTCGATGCACCTGGCTGGCGAGCTCTTCATGCGCGAGACCGGCGCGCAAATGGTCCACGTGCCCTACAACGCGCCGGGCACCGCCACCACCGACCTCATCGGCGGCCGCATCCAGCTCATGTTCCAGCTCATTCCCGGCATCATCGGGCAGGTGAAGAGCGGCAAGGTGCACGCCATCGCCGTGATGGCGCCGCAGCGCTCGCCGGCGCTGCCCGACGTGCCGACCACCGCCGAACTGGGGCAGCCACAGCTGCTGTCGTCGACGTGGTTCGCGCTGCTCGCGCCCAAGGGCACGCCGCCGGCGACCGTGCAGCGCATGAATGCGCTGGCCAATGAAGTGCTCGCCGACCCGGCCGTGAAGAAACGCCTCGCCGACATCGGCGCCACCACGCTCGGCGGCACGCCCCAGCAGCTCGCGCAGCACCTCGCGGCCGAGACGGAGAAGTGGGGCCGCTTGGTGCGCGAGGCGCACATCGCCGCGCAATGACCGAAGGCCTCGAGGCGCTCGAAGCGCGCCTCGCCGACGAGCTCGCGTTCCTGCAGTTGCCCGCGCCGCGCTGGACGCCGGCGCGCAAGGACGAGGGCCAGTGCGTGGTCGACGTCGTCGTCATCGGGGCCGGCATGACGGGGCTCGCCGTGGCCGCGGCGCTCGTACACCGCGGCGTCAACGCGATCGCGTACGACGAGGCGCCCGAAGGGTGGGAAGGCCCGTGGGCCACGACGGCGCGCATGGAGACGCTGCGCAGTCCCAAGCAGCTCGCGGGGCCGGCGCTCGGCATCCCGTCGCTCACCTTCCGCGCCTGGTTCGAGGCGCAGTTCGGCCGTGCGGCGTGGGACGCGCTCGACAAGATCCCGCGCCTGCAATGGATGGACTACCTGCGCTGGTACCGCCAGGTGCTCGCGCTGCCGGTCAAGAACGGGCATCGCGTGACCGACCTGCGTCCACGCGAAGACGGCCTCGTGGAGCTGGCGCTCGAAGCCGAAGGCCGGACGCTGCGCACCCTCGCGCGCCGCGTCGTGCTCGCCACCGGCCGCGCCGGACTGGGTGGGCCGTCGCTCCCCGCGTTCGCCGAGCGCCTGCCACCCACGCGCCGGGCACACTCGTCCGACGCCAACGACTACGCACTGCTCAAAGGCCTGCGCGTGGGCGTGGTTGGCGGGGGCGCCTCGGCAATGGACAGCGCCGCTACCGCGCTCGAGGCCGGCGCAGCACAGGTGCACCTCCTGGTGCGCCGAGCCGACCTGCCGCGCATCAACAAGGGCAAGGGCGCCGGCAATCCCGGCTTCGTGGCAGGCTACGCGCGTCTGCCCGACGACTGGAAATGGCGCATCCGTCACTACATCAACGTGCAGCAGGTTCCGCCACCGCGCAACAGCACGCAGCGCGTGGCGCGCTTCGCGAACGCGCACTTCCACCTCGGCGTGGCCGTGCACGACGTCGAGGAGCGCAGCGGTGTGCTGCAGGTCCGTACCTCGAGCGGGCCGATCGAGCTCGACTTCCTCATCTTCGCCACTGGCTTCAAGGTCGACTGGCGCCAGCGCCCGATGCTGCGCCACGTCGCGCCATACGTCCGCGTGTGGAAGGATCGCTATCGGCCACCCGGCGGCGAAGAAGACGCCGAGCTCGCCGAGTCGCCCGACCTCGGGCGCGCATTCGAGTTCCAGCCGCGCGAGGGCGCGCATTGCCCGGGCCTGGAGCGCGTGCATTGCCTCACCTACCCGGCTACGCTCTCGCTCGGCGTGATCACGGGCGACATCCCTGCCATCAGCGAAGGCGCGCTGCAGCTCGCCGACACGCTCGCCGGGCTGCTCTACGCCGAGGACATCGCGCACCACATGGCGCGCATCGAGGCATACGCCGAGCCGGAGATCTTCGGCGACGAATGGATCGCGGAGCCACTGCCATGCCAACCCCCGAACGAAAACCTCGACGTGATCGACCGCGCCGCCGGACTCGCGCCCGGCGATGCGCTGCATGCCGCGCGGCGCTTCCGCGGCCCGGTGGTGCTCGCCACGCAGGCCAGCTACGACGCGCTCCTGAATGAGCCGGTCGAAGGCCTCTCCACCGCCGACCGGCTGCGCGTGGCGCGCCACGTGTGCACGCTCGCCGGCGCCGCAAGCCTCGCGAAGCACTACGCCGAGCGGCTCGCGGACACGACCGGACGCACCGCGCCCCCCGCGCCGGCGTTGCCTGCGATGCTCGCCTTCGCCGCCAAGCTCACCACCGACCCACGTCTGGGCGACCGCGCCGAACTCGACGCGCTGAAACGCGCCGGGCTCGGCGACGCGGCCATCGTGGCGCTGGCGCAGCTCGTGGCCTTCCTCTCGTACCAGTTTCGCGTCGTGGCCGGCCTGCAGGCGGTGCGTGCAATGACGCACGATAGGCACGAGGGCAAGTGATGATCCGCCGCAACGGATTCACGGACGAGGCGCTCGAGTGGCGCTCGTGGCTGGAGCCCGTGAAGCTGGCCGAGGCGAGCCCGCTTCAGCTCGAGGTGCTGGACGAGAGCCATCCGCAGAGCCGCACGTCGCCGTATTACCTGACGCTCGTTCATCAGCCGCTGATGCTGCGCCACCGTTCCGCGGCCTACAACGCCATCATGTACGCGCCCGGCGGGCTCGCGCGCGCCGAGCGCGAACTCGGCGCCAGGGTCGTCTCGGTGACCAACGGCTGCGTGTACTGCACCGCGGTGCACGCCCAGCGCTTCGAGCAACTGGCCAAGCGCACCGACACCGTCGCGCAGGTGTTCGATGATCCGCGCACGTCCGGCACCAACGAGCGCGAGCGAGCGATCGCGCGCTTCGCGATCGCACTGACCGAGCGGCCTCAGTCGCTAGGCGCGGACGATATCGCCCCGTTGCGCGCCGCCGGGATGAGCGACGAAGAGATCATCGACCTGCTGCACGCGGTGGCGATCTTCGGCTGGGCAAACCGATTGATGCAGAACCTTGGCCAGCCGATCGGAGCGGGCTGAAGCGCGAAGGCAAGGTCAGAACCGAAGGGCTCGACGCGTGTCGCGGGGCTGCCGGTCGATCCGCGAGCATGGCGAGCCAGCGATCGCCGTTCTCTCTCGTATTCCCAGGTAATCGCCTTGCCAGCCTATGCATGACGATGCTTTTCTGGTGCCTCGGGTCGGAATCGAACCGACACTCCTCGCGGAACGGGATTTTGAGTCCCGCGCGTCTACCAATTTCGCCACCGAGGCCGGTGCGCGCACGGCAGGCAGTTTGCCATACAGGCCCTAGACTCGCCGCCACACGTTGCCGCCCAAGGCCTCTCCCATGCCGCCTCTTCCTCCTGTCACGCAAGCGCTCCTGCTCGCCAACGTGGCGATCTTCTTCCTCGGTGAGCTGCTCGGCCCGGGGCTCCTCGCGCCGTTCGCGCTCTGGCCGGTCGGCCAGGGCTTCTGGCCGTGGCAAGTCCTCACCTACGCGTTCCTGCACGGCAGCTTCAACCACCTGTTCTTCAACATGCTGGGCCTGTGGATGTTCGGCAGCGAGCTCGAGCACATCTGGGGGCAGAAGCGCTTCCTCCAGTTCTACACGGCGAGCGTGATCGCAGCGGCGCTGACCCAGCTCATCGTCGACGCGCTGCTCCACTCGCCGACGCCGACGATCGGCGCGTCGGGCGGGCTGTTCGGCTTGCTGCTCGCGTTCGCGATGATCTTCCCGAACCGGATCATCCTGCTCTTCTTCGTCCTCCCGATGAAGGCGAAGTGGCTGGTCGCGCTCTACGGCGTGCTCGAGCTCTACCAGGGGGTGTACGTGATGAACTCGGGAGTCGCCCACTTCGCCCACCTCGGCGGAATGCTCGGCGGACTGCTGATGCTGCGCTACTGGCGCGGGCAGGCGCCATTCGGCAGGCGCTGACGCCCGCCGGTCCGAAGAATGCCCCTGTCGCGGGCACGCCTGCTGCAAGCGCTCATGCTGCACGGACCAGCATCAGAGGAGGCAGCATGAAGCGCGTGTCGTCCCTCCATCCCCGCCTCGGCTCCAGCCGGCGCGGCGATCGCTGGCGCAGCCTCGGCGTCGCACTGTTCGTCCTCGCAGCGCTCGTGGTCGCGGTTGCCGCGCAGGCCGCGGAGACGGTGTCGCCCGCCGGCGCCGACCGTGCCGTCCTGGCTCGGCTCGAGGCGCACAAGGCGGCGCTCGCGCGCGCCAATGCGGCGGTCGTCGGCGTCGAGGTCATCGCGCTCGAAGACGCACGCTCGATCGCGACGCTCGGCCGCGAGCGCCAGGGCTCCGGGACCCTGATCGGCGACGACGGCACCGTGCTGACGATCGGCTATCTCATCCTCGAAGCGGACCACGTCGACCTGGTCGCCGCGAGCGGCAGGCGCGTTCCGGCGCGCGTCGTCGCCTACGACCTCGCCTCCGGGTTCGGCCTCGTGCAGGCGCTCGCGCCGCTCGGCGTCGCGCCGGCGCCGCTCGGCGTCTCGGCGAAGGTCGCGGGCGACGAGCCGCTCCTGATCGCGAGCGGCGGCGACGACCGCGAGGTGAGCCTCGCGCGGATGGTCTCGCGCGGGCCGTTCTCGGGCTACTGGGAGTACCACATCGACGACGCGCTGTTCACCGCGCCGGCGCGCACCGACCACAGCGGCGCGGGCCTGTTCAACGCCGACGGCGAGCTCGTTGGCGTCGGCTCGTTGCTGGTCGGCAACGCCGCGGGCAACGGCAGCCCGGCGCTGCGCGGCAACATGTTCGTCCCGGTCGACTTGCTGAAGCCGATCCTCGCCGAGCTCAAGGCGCGCGGCAGCGCGCGCAGCAGCACGCGCGCGTGGCTCGGGCTCAACTGCGTCGAGCTCGCCGGCATGGTGCACGTCGTCCGCCTCACGCCGGACGGTCCGGCCGAAGCGGCGGGGCTGCGCCGCGGCGACGTGATCGTCGCGCTCGACGGCACGCCGGTGAGCGATCTCGCGTCGTTCTACCGGGCCCTCTGGCGCGACGAGCGCGCAGAACGCGATGTCGTGCTCGAGATCCGTCGCGGCGACGCGACCGAGCGCACCACCGTGCACACCATCGACCGGATGTCGACGTTGAGTAGGCCCAGGGGGGTGTGAGGCGATCGGCCCCGCCGGGCCGACTTCAATAGCCGCGGGCGCGGTCGACTTCGTTGGGCAATGGCTCGCCCATTGCGAGCGCGCGCGCGGCGGCGACGAACTGCTCGGCGATCGTTTCGGTCGACGACTGGGCCGCGATGTGCGGGGTGATCGTGATGCCAGGGACGGTCCAGAGCGGGTCGTCCGCAGGCAGCGGCTCGCGCCGCTGCACGTCGAGGGCGGCGCCGCTCAGATGCCCTGAGCGCACCGCATCGATCAGCGCGGCCTCGTCGAGGTGCGCGCCGCGCGCGACGTTGATCACGTAGGCGCCGCGCGGCATCGCCGCGAACGCGCGCTCATCGAGGATGCTTTCGGTCTGCGGCGTCAGCGGCAACGCGCAGACGACGATCTCGCTTGCCGCGAGGAGCGCGTGCAGGCTTTCGGGCGAGCGGCGGTTCCAGCCGCGCACGAAGAGGCCGCAGCGCTCGAGCCAGGCGGCGATCTCGCTGCCCATCGCACCGGTGCCGAGCACCGCGACGCGGTGGCGCGCCATCGGCGTCGGCTGGCGCAGCCAGGCGCGCTCGCGCTGCTGGCGCTCGTAGTGCTCGAGCGCGCGCGCGTGGCGCAGCGCCATCGCGACGACGAACTGCGCGATCCCTGCCGCCTGCTCGGTATCGACGATGCGCGAGACGCGCACGTGCGGCGCGAGGTCGGCCGAGAGCAGCTTCTCGACCCCGGCGGCAATCGAGCACACCCAACGAAGCTGCGGCATGCGTGCCGGCAACCCGGGCGGCATCTGCCACGCCACGAGGATCTCGACGTCGGCGAGGTCGACATCGGCAAGCGCGGAGCGGTACTCGACGAGCGAGAGCTCGGGCGCGCGGCTGCGGATCGCGTCGGCGAAGGGCGCTGCCGGCATCGGCTGCGTGGCGAGCAGGACCTTCATGGGCGCGTCGCGCGCGCGCCGCGACGGTGTCGCTGCGCGGTCATTCCGGCCTCGCTCCGGAAGCCTTGATGGAGTTGATCCAGACCGGCGCGTCCCGGGCGAACGCGGCGGCGAATTCCTCGGGCGTGTTGCCGAGCGGCGTCTGTCCCTGCTCGATCATCTTGGGCAGCACGTCGGGCAGGCGGATCACGGCGGCGATCTCGTTCTGCAGGCGATCGACGATCGGCTTCGGCGTTCCGGCCGGCGCGTACGCCGCGACCCAGATCGGCAGCGCGAATCCCTTGAAGCCCTGCTCGGCGAAGGTCGGCACGTCCGGCATCGCAGCCGATCGCGCCGGGCCGGTCATGCCGAGCGCCTTGAGCTTGCCGAACTGCACCTGCGGCTTCGCGCCGACCGGGCTCGCGAAGGTGACGTCGAGGGTGCCGCCGATCACGTCGATGATCGCCGCCTGCTCGCCCTTGTACGGCACGTGGGTCAGGCTCACGCCGTGATCCTTCGCGAGGATCTCGCCATACACGTTGGCCGCCGAGCCGACGCCCCACGAGCCGTACGTGATCGGGCGCTTCTGCGCCTTGGCCCAGGCGACGAATCCCTTGAGGTCGGCGTACGGCGCGTTGCCCGGCGCGGTGAGCAGGACGCTGCCGAGCGAGACCTGCGTGATCGGCGTGAAGTCCTTCACCGGATCGAACGGCAGCTTGGCAAAGAGCACCGTGTTGTTCACGTGCGTCGACATCGTCGTGATCATGAAGGTGTAGCCATCGGCAGGCGCCTTGGCGACCACGTCGGCGCCCCTGATCGTGTTCGCGCCGGGAATCGCGTCGACGTAGACCTGCTGGCCGAGCCGCTGCGAGAGCTTCTCGGCGATGATCCGGTTGAGCACGTCGATCGCGCCGCCGGGACTGAACGGCGAGACGAGGCGGATCGGCTTTGCCGGCCAGGCGTCCTGCGCCGCCGCGACGAGCGGGACCGCACCCGCGGCGACCAGGATGCAGAGCCCGATCGCCCGGCTTGCGACCGCGAGGGCTCCGCAAAGCGGTCGCCGTGGCGAGCAGGTCATCGGCTTCGTCCTCCAAGGTCGATCGAGCCATTGTCGCGCGCGTCACACGCGCGCGCCGGCATCGAGTCCCTCGACGACGGTAGGGTGGCGCAGAACGACGCGGAGCTCCTTCTTCATCCGCACGTTGGCGAGCCGGCGCGACTCGGCGAGAAAGCTCAGCTGCAACGCCGTCAGCCGCGCGGCGGCGTCGACGCGCGCGAGACGCGGCGGTCGCGCCAGGCCGTAGCGGTCGGCGACGAGGTCGAAGTAGTCGCCCATGCGAAGCTCCGTGTCGTCGACGACGTTGACCGCGCGCTGCGGCCTTCCGCGCACGAGCGCGGCGAGGCACGCGCGCGCCAGGTCGTCGGCGTGGATGTGCCCGGTGTAGACGTCGTCGGCGGCGGCGAGCACCGGCGTGGCGCGCGCGACGCGCTCGCGCGGATCGCCGCCGGGACGATCGAGCGCGTAGATGCCGGGGACGCGCAGCAAGGTCACGGCGACGCGCATGGCGCGGCCGAAGCGGCGCAGCCGCTGCTCCGCATCGGCGCGCCGGCGCGCGCGATCGGTCGCCGGCCGTACGGGCGCGGTCTCATCGGTGCGCGCGCCGCCGCGATCGCCGTACACGCCGGTCGTCGACGCGTAGACGATCCGGCGCAGGCGAGGCGAGCGCGCGAGCGCGCGCAGCAGGTGCGCGAGGCGCACGTCGGCGGCGCCGGCCGGGCGCGGCGGCGCGAGGTGCAGCACCGCATCGGCGAGCCCGGCGAGGCGCGCGAGCGAAGCAGGGTCGTCGAGATCGCCGCAAAGCGGCCGAACTCCGGCAGCGCGCAGCGCCTCGACCCGCGACGGATTCGACGTCAACGCCAGGACCCGCCAGCGATCGGAGACCAGGCGCGCGACGCGCAGGCCGATGTCGCCGCAGCCGACGATCAGCAGCACCGGTCTCTTGAAGCGGGTCGGTCGGTCGGGCACGGTCGGCACTGTGCGGCCGTCGGCGGCGCGGCGCCTTCGGCCGGCACGGACGGCAACGGGCAAAATTGCGGGCCGAGTCTAGGCGACGCGTTCCGGTCGCGCCCTCCTCCATGCCTTTCACCGTCACCGTCCAGCCGAGCGGCAAGACCTTTAGTGTCGAGCGCGACGAGCCGATCCTGCAGGCCGCGATCCGCCAGGGGATCGGCCTTCCCTACGGGTGCCGCGACGGCGCCTGCGGGTCGTGCAAGTGCCGGATGCTGGAGGGCCGTGTCATCCACGGCGCGCATCAGCAGAAGGCGCTCAGCCACGAGGAGGAAAGCGCCGGCCTCATCCTCGCCTGCCAGGCGGCGCCGCAGACCGACATCGTCCTCGAGGCGCGCACCGTTCCCGGTGCCGGCGAGTTCGCGATCAGGAAGCTGCCGAGCCGCGTCCTCTCGATCGAGCGGCCCGCGACCGACGTCGCGATCGTCAGGCTGCAGCTGCCGGCCAACGACGTGTTTCAGTACCGCGCCGGCCAGTACGTCGAGTTCATCCTGCGCGACGGCGCACGGCGCAGCTACTCGATGGCGAACGCGCCGCACACGGTCGGCGAAAAGCCCCAGGTCGAGCTGCACATCCGGCACCTCCCCGGCGGCAAGTTCACCGACCACGTGTTCGGCGCGATGAAGGAAAAGGAGATCCTGCGCGTCGAAGGGCCGTTCGGCAGCTTCTTCCTGCGCGAGGATTCCGAGAAGCCGATGGTCCTGCTCGCCTCGGGCACAGGCTTTGCGCCGATCAAGGCGATCATCGAGCACATGATCTGGAAGGGCAGCCAGAGGAAGGCGGTCCTCTACTGGGGCTGCCGCAGCAAGGCCGACCTGTACCTGCACGACTGGGCCGAGGAGGCGACGCGCCGGATGGCGCATCTGCGCTACATCCCGGTCCTCTCCGAAGCCAGGCCCGAGGACGACTGGCATGGCCGCACCGGGCTCGTCCACCAGGCGGTGATGCACGACCTGCCGAACCTGCTCGAGCACCAGGTGTATGCCTGCGGCGCGCCGATCATGGTCGAGTCCGCGCAGCGCGACTTCATCGCCCGTTGCGGCCTGCCGGACGACGAGTTCTACGCCGACGCATTCACCTCCGAGGCCGACAAGCACGGCCCTTGAGCGCCGCGCTTGCGCGCCGGCGCGGCATTTCTTCACTCCCCCGTTTGCAGCTGCTCGGGTGGAGCAGCGCCGGCACCGGACAATCGGGCTTCGATCCACCCGGGAGGAGCCCATGTCATCCGTTCGCGTGTTGCGGTTCGTCCTTTTCGGGGCGACGGCCAGCGTCGCCGGCGCGCAGACGCTCGGCCAGGGCGGGTCGATGGTCGAGGCGATCCTGCCGAGCGGGCCGTGAGGCGACGCGAAGCGCTTCTATCGCTCGGCAGCGCGGCGGGTGCGCTCGCGCTGCCGGGGCGCGCGCTCGCACTCGAGAAGCCGCTCCGCTTCATCGTTCCGTACCCGCCCGGCGGACCGCTTGACATCGTCGCGCGCGCGCTCGCAGACAAGGTCAAGGACAGCCTCGGGGTCGTCGTCGTCGACAACCGCGCCGGCGCCGGAGGCAATATCGGCGCCAACGTGGCCGCCAGGGCGCCGGCGGACGGCACGACGATCGTGATGGGCGCGGTCGCGACGCACGCGATCAATCCGTGGCTGTACGCGAAACGGCCGTACGACCCGATCCGCGACTTCACGCCGATCACCGGCGTCGCGCGCGTTCCGAACGTGCTCGTGATGAGCCCCGAGGTCGCGACCCGCCTCGGCGTCGCCAGCGTCGCCGACCTCGTCGCCTACGCGAAGCGCAATCCCGGAAAGCTCAACTACGGTTCAGGTGGAATCGGGAGCGCGGGCCACCTCGCCGGCGAGATGTTCAAGACCCAGGCCGGCGTCTACATGGTCCATATCCCGTACGCCGGCGGCAACCCGGCGCAGCTCGCGCTGCTGGCGGGCCAGGTCGACCTCAACTTCGACAACCTCGCCACCGCGTCGGCCAACATCAAGGCCGGCAGGCTCAAGGCACTCGCCGTGACGACGGCGACGCGATCAAGCGCGATGCCCGAGGTGCCGACGATTGCCGAGGCGGG
>DASXXO010000161.1:0-3504 GCA_036503045.1 Caldimonas sp.
TACAAGGCGAAGACGGTGATCGTCAACAAGCGCTCGATGGCGGCCGGCTACGCCGGCCTCGACAACGAGCTCTTCTACATGGACAAGACGATGATGGTCTTCGGCGACGCGAAGAAGGTCGTCGAGGACATGGTGAAGGCGGTCGAGTAGGCGACTCGCCGCGCGCGCGTCCGCGGCTTCCCTTCAGGGGCTCGACGCGAGCCAGTCGACGAGGACCCGGCTGACCGCCTCTGGCTGCTCGATGGTCGAAAGGTGCCCGCAGTCGGCGATGCGCTCGAAGCGCGACCCGGCGACGCGCGCCGCGATCGCCGCGTGGTCGGCGACCGGCGTCACCGGATCGTGCTCGCCGCAGAGGACGAGCGTCGGCACGCGCACGCGCGCCAGGTCGTCGTGCGAGTCGGGCCGGCCGAGCATGGCGCGCTGCTGGTTGCGCTGGCCCTGCGCGCCGACGCTTCGCGCCATCGCGCCCAGCAGCGCCACCAGATCGGCGCGCGCGGCGTGCGCCGGCAGCAGCCAGCGCGCCGGCAGCTCGGGGATCAGCGCCTCGATGCCGCCGGCCTCGACCTTGGCGATGTCGGCGAGCCGGCCGGCGCGGCGTGCCGGCGTGTCGGCGAGCGCCGTCGTGTCGAGCAGCGCGAGGCGCTCGATCCGATCGAGCGCGCGGCGCACGAGCTCGAACGCGACGTAGCCGCCGAGCGAGAGCCCGACGACCGAAAAACGCGGCGGCATCGCCGCGAGGACGCGCTCGGCCATCGCCGCCAGGGTATCCTCGTCGCGAAAGACGAAGACATGGCATTCGTGGCTCGCGGCGAGGGCCGCGCGCTGGGCGGCGAAGAGCCGCTCGTCGCACAGGTGCGCGCAGGCGAAGGCGACGCAAGGCTTGGTGGTCATGGCGGTCGACGAAGGTGGCGACGCCGAGCGCTCGCTCGGGCCCCGCCGGGACTTGGGACAACCATCATGCCCCCGCGGCGGCGCGGGCGGGAAAATCGCCGGCACTCGACCCCAGAACGACTCGCCGGAGACTGCCTTGACCACCACCACCCGCCGCACCGCGCTCGCCGCCGCCGCGCTCGCCGTCGCCGCGCCGCGCGCGTTCGCGCAAGCGCCGATCGTCGTCAAGTTCAGCCACGTCGTCGCCGCCGACACGCCGAAGGGCAACGGCTCGGAGTTCTTCGCCAAGCGGGCCGCCGAGCTGACCAAGGGCCGGGTCAAGGTCGAGGTCTACCCCAACAGCCAGCTCTACAAGGACAAGGAGGAGATGGAGGCGCTGCAGCTCGGCTCCGTGCAGATGCTCGCGCCCTCGCTCTCCAAGTTCGCGCCGCTCGGCGTCAAGGAGTTCGAGGTGTTCGACTTCCCCTATCTGTTCGAGACCTACGACGACCTGCACAAGGTCCAGCAGGGGCCGATCGGCAAGAGCCTGATGAGCATGCTCGAGGAGAAGGGGATCACCGGCCTGGCGTTCTGGGACAACGGGCTGAAGTCGTTCTCGTCGAACCGCAAGATGGTCGTGCCCGAGGACATGAAGGGCCTGAAGATGCGGATCCAGAGCTCGAAGGTGCTCGAGGCCCAGATGCGCGCGCTCGGCGCGATCCCTCAGGTGATGGCGTTCTCGGAGGTCTACCAGGCGCTGCAGACGGGTGTCGTCGACGGCACCGAGAACCCGCATTCGAACCTCTATTCGCAGAAGATGAACGAGGTGCAGAAGTTCGTCACCCTCACCGACCACGGCTACGTCGGCTACGCGGTGGTGGTCAACAAGAAGTTCTGGGACGGCCTGCCGGTCGACCTCCGCGCCCAGTTGACGCAGGCGATGCAAGACGCGACGCGGTTCACCAACGAGCAGGCCAAGAAGGACAACGACGACGCGCTCGCCAAGGTGAAGGCGACCGGCAAGACCGAGGTGCTGGCGCTGACGCCGGCGCAGAAGCTGCCGTGGAAGCGCGTGCTCGTCAAGGTGCACAAGGAGATGGAGCCGCGCGTCGGCAGCGAGATCCTGCGCGCGGTCTACAAGGAGACCGGTTTCGATCCCGCAAAGCTCTGAGCGCGTGCGGGCGATGCGGATCCTCGACCACCTCGAGGAGTGGTTCATCGCCGCACTGATGGGCGTGGCGACGGTGATCGTCTTCCTCGCCGTCCTGCACCGCTATCTCTCCGGGGCGGCGATCCCCGGGCTCCAGGACTGGCTGCTCTCGCTCAACTTCTCCTGGGCGCAGGAAGCGACGATCTATCTCTTCGTCTGGATGGCCAAGTTCGGCGCCGCCTACGGCGTTCGCACCGGCATCCACGTCGGCGTCGACGTCTTCATCAACCGGATGAAGGACCGCAACCGCGCCCGCTTCGTCATCTTCGGCCTGCTCGCGGGCGTCCTCTTCACCGGCACGATCGCCCTGCTCGGTGCCCGCTTCGTCTGGGACAACGGCGCCCACCACGCGATCTTCGAGGCGCTCGGCCTTGACCTCGGCGGACTGACGACCGGGCCGACGACGCCCGATCTCGAGTGGCCGACGTGGGTCATCTATCTCGCCATCCCGCTCGGCTCGGCACTGATGTGCTTTCGCTTCATCCAGGTCGCGTGGAGCTTCTCGCGCACCGGTCAGCTGCCCAAGCACGACCATTCGTTCGTCGAAGGCCTCGACGAGGTCACGCCGATGGACGTCGATCCGCGCGCCACATGAACGGCGTCATCCTCTTCGGCCTGCTCGTCGCCCTGATGCTGACCGGAATGCCGATCTCGATCGCGCTCGGCCTGACGGTCCTCACCTTCATCTTCGGGTTCACCGGGGTGCCGGTCCAATCGGTCGCGCTCAAGCTGTTCACCGGTCTCGAGAACTTCGAGATCATGGCGATCCCGTTCTTCATCCTCGCCGGCAACTTCCTGACGCACGGCGGCGTGGCGAGACGGATGATCGCCTTTGCCACCTCGCTGGTCGGCCACTGGTACGGCGGGCTCGGCCTCGCGGCGGTGCTCGCCTGCGCGCTCTTCGCTGCGCTCTCGGGCTCGTCGCCGGCGTGCGTCATCGCGATCGGCTCGATCCTGCTCCCGGCGATGGTGAAGGCGGGCTTCCCGCCGCGCTTCGGCGCCGGCGTGATCACCACCTCGGGCGCGCTCGGCATCCTGATCCCGCCCTCGATCGTGATGGTGATGTACTCGGTCTCGACCAACACTTCGGTCGGCCAGTTGTTCATCGCCGGTGTCATCCCCGGCATCGCGCTCGCGTCGATGCTCGGCGCGACGACCTGGTGGCGCGCGCGCAAGAACGAGTATCCGCGCCAGCCGAAGGCGACGTGGGGCGAGCGCTTCGCGGCCTTCCGCAAGTCGTTCTGGGGGCTGCTGCTGATCGTCGTCGTCATGGGCGGGATCTACACGGGCCTTTTCACGCCGACCGAAGCGGCGGCGATGGCGGCGGTCTATTCGTTCTTCATCGCCGTCTTCGTCTACCGCGACCTGACGATCAAGGACGTTCCGCGCGTGCTGCTGCAGTCCGCGAACATGAGCGCGATGCT
>DASXXO010000162.1:0-7990 GCA_036503045.1 Caldimonas sp.
GGCCGACGCCAGGCGGCCGACGCCGCCGAGAAAAAGCACGTGCAGCGAGAGGGCGAGTGCGCCGGACCCCGTGCGCGCCCCCCGCCGACGCGATGTCGATCGGCGGCTAACGGATGCGCTGGCGTGGGTGGGGTGTGGCATGTGCGCGGCAGTACGGACGAGCGTCGACAATCAGCCTTTCGCGGCAAGAACACGTCCCGGGACCAGAACGATGAAGCTCGCCACCTACAAGGACGGCTCGCGCGACGGCCAGCTCGTCGTCGTCTCGCGCGATCTCGCGAGCGCCCACTATGCCAGCGCAATCGCGACGCGCTTGCAGCAGGTGCTCGACGACTGGAACTTCCTCTCGCCCCAGCTCGAGGACCTGGCGACGCGGCTCAACGACGGCAAGGCAAAGAACGCCTTCGCGTTCGACGCCGAGCGCTGCATGGCGCCGCTGCCGCGCGCGTACCAGTGGGCCGATGGATCCGCGTTCGTCAACCACGTCGAGCTCGTGCGCCGCGCGCGCAACGCCGAGATGCCGGCGAGTTTCTGGACCGACCCGCTGATGTACCAAGGCGGCAGCGACGATTTCCTCGGCCCGCGCGACGACATCGTCGTCGCCAGCGAGGACTGGGGCATCGACTTCGAGGCCGAGGTCGCGGTCGTCACCGGCGACGTGTCGATGGGGACCGACGCCGACTCGGCCGTGGACCGCATCCGCCTGGTGATGCTCGCCAACGACGTCAGCCTCAGGAACCTCGTCCCGGGCGAGCTCGCGAAGGGCTTCGGCTTTTTCCAGAGCAAGCCGGCGACGGCGTTCAGCCCGGTCGCGGTCACCCCCGATGAGCTCGGCGACGCCTGGCGCGGCGGCCGTCTCCACCTCGACCTCGAGAGCACCTGGAACGGCAAGCGCACGGGCCTCTGCAACGCCGGCGAGGAGATGACGTTTCATTTCGGCCAGCTGATCGCGCACCTCTGCAAGACACGCAATGCGCGTGCCGGCTCGATCGTCGGCAGCGGCACGGTGAGCAACAAGGACTGGTCGCGCGGCTACTCGTGCATCGCCGAGAAGCGCGCGATCGAGACGATCGACAGCGGCGCGCCGCAGACGCCGTTCATGCGTTTCGGCGACACGATCCGGATCGAGATGAAGGACGCGGGCGGCCGGTCGATCTTCGGCGCGATCGAGCAGAAGGTCGCCAAGCTCAAGTCGCATCGATGAGCTGCGCGCGCTCGCGCTGGGCCGCCGTTCTGCTGGCGGCGCTGCTGGCGCTGCCGGGCCGCTCGTTTGCGCAGTCCGACGCCGCAACCGCCTGCCCGCCCGAGCCCTTGCCGCTCGACGCCGCGCGTTTCGAGCGCGGCATGCGCGAAGCCACGGACCACGGGTTCCTGTGGCGCGTCGCGCGCGACGGCCGCAGCTCGTATCTCTACGGAACGATCCACGCGGCGCGCCCGGAGTGGATGTTCCCGGGCCCGCGCACGGCCGCGGCCCTCGCCGGCAGCGACACGCTCGCGCTTGAGCTCGACCTGCTCGACCCCGACGTGCAGGCACGCCTCGTGACGGGGTTGCGCGCGCGCGCCGCCACCCCGCTGCCGGCGCCGCTCGCCGCGCGACTCGAGCGCCGCCTCGTCGCCGAGTGCCTGGACCCGGCCGCCTGGCGCGCGCTCGCGCCCGAGTTCCAGATCGCGACGCTGAGCGTGATGGCGGGCCGACGCGACGGGCTCGATCCGTCTTACGCAGTCGATCTCGTCCTCGCGCTCGCCGCGCGCGACCTCGGCAAGACCATCGTCTCGCTCGAGACGCCGGAAGCGCAGATCGCTGCCCTGAAGATGGCGACGCCGCCCGAGACGATCGAGTTCGTGACCAGCGGCCTCGATGAGCTCGAGTCCGGCCGCACGCGGCCGTTGCTCGCGCACCTGGCCGCCGCGTGGAGCGGCAGCGACGTCGCCGAGCTCGAGGCCTACGAGCGCTGGTGCGATTGCCTGCGCAACGCCGCCGACAGGGCGTCCATGAAGCGCCTGCTCGACGACCGCAACGAGCCCCTCGCGGCGGCGATCGACGCGCTGCACGGCGGCGGCAAGAAGGTCTTCGCTGCCGTCGGCGCCCTGCACATGGTCGGGCCGAACGGCCTGCCGGCGCTGCTGCGCCTGCGCGGCTACACCGTCGAGCAGGTCGGGTTCGATCGCTGAAGCTGCCCGCTGCGCCGTACCGGGCACCATCGCCGACTCGCGATGATCTGCACGGCACCCGCCCACGCAGTGCCGCTGTCGTTCGGCACAGACCGAGACGATCGGCGTTCGCGTACGCAGCAACAAGGTTCGTCGCTTCCGTGTATTGCGGGACCAACAACCAGCTCTGCTCCCCCAACCTCAGCGGCGGCGGCGTGCGGCCGTTCGGTGCGCCCATTGCGGGCTTATTCGGGCGAGATCTCCGTGACTGCGTCGCTCGGACTTGGCGGACTCGGTCCCAGTCGCGACCGTTACGCCGGGGTCGGAAGCGGGCAACGGCGTCCGGCCCATCTCGAACGGTGGCACGAGCGGGCGCAGTTCGCTGAAGCCGGGATCGCTGGCGGGGTCCGCAGTGTCGCGTTCGATCCGTACGGCTTGTACGGCAACACGATGATCGTCGCGACGAACGCGGGCAACGTCTACACCGCGCGCAACGCCGGCGTGGCGACCTTGCTGGCCAAGGTCGGTGAAGACGCCGAAGGTCTCAGCTTCGTTCAATCTCGGCAGCAGCGCCAATCCGGTCGAAGGCTTCTATGGGTCGGCGTTCCCGATCGATATCCAGAGAGCCGACGCGTCGCAATTCGCTCCGTTCCTCATGACCAGCGAGACCGGCCACGGGGTTTTCGACGTTCACTTCAACGGCAGCGCGTTCGTTGGGTCGCAGATCGGTACGTTTCCCGGCGCGGCCCGAGGACGGAATCTTCGTCACCGCCGACATCATTCAGAACGCGGTTCGCGAGCCCGAGACGTACCCATTGAAGCTGGCGGGCCTCGGCGCGGTCGGCTGGGCCGGGCGTCGTCGCATGGGAGAAAGACGCGTCCGAGACTCGAGCGTGTGCTTCCGGAGCCCCGCCGCGGCGGGGCTTTTTCATGGCCCATCGAAGTCGACCTGGGCATGCCAATCGCGCGCCCGATCGGGCCACAATGGCTGCAAACAGCCACGAGGAGACAAGGATGAGCGACGCCACCGGCCTCGGCAAACTGGTTCCCGGCTTCGACTTCCTGCAGAGCCTGGTCAAGAACGCCGGCACCGCGCTGCCCGGGATCGGCCAGTGGGTCGCGCCGACGCTCGATCCGGCCGAGCTCGAAAAGCGCATCGGCGAGCTGCGCACCGTCCAGTACTGGCTCGAGCAGAACGCACGCATGCTCGCGACGACGATCCAGGCACTCGAGGTGCAGCGCATGACGCTGTCGACGCTCAAGTCGATGAACGTGCAGATGAACGACCTCACCGAGTCGCTCAAGATCAAGCCCGCACGCGTCGAACCGACGCCAGCCGTTCCCGCCAAGAAAGCCGCGTCGTCAGAAAAGCCCGCTCCGGCGGTCGATCCGATGCAGTGGTGGGGCGCGCTCACCAACCAGTTCGCCCAGCTGGCGACCAGCGCGATGAAGGAGAGCGCCACCGATGCCGCGAAGGCGCTCGCCGGCGGTATCGCGAAGCAGTCGTTCGACGCCGCCGGCCAGGCGATGAAGAAGGTCGCCGGCGCGCCCGGGCGCGTCGTCGCCGACGTTGCCGGCCGCGCCGCGCAGGCCGCCGGGCGCGCGTCGGCCGCGACCAAGCGGAGCCAAGCCAAGCCCGCGGCGAAGAAGAAGAAGAAAGCCGGCGAGAGTACCGCCGCATGAGCCTTCGACGGTCGTGAACGCGCCGTTGCCGGAACCCTTCGCCCGTTCGGCGCTCGACCGCGGGCGGCGCCAGGCGGAGGTGGTCGCCGCGCTCGCCGGCGTGCTGCCGGCGCACGCGTTGCTTTGGCGGCGCGAGGAGACGGTGCCCTATGAGTGCGATGGACTCACCGCCTATCGCGAGCAGCCGCTCGCCGTCGCCCTGCCGGAAAGCGAGCGGCAGGTTGCAGCGGTGCTCGCCGTCTGCCACCGGCTCGAGGTTCCGGTGGTGGCGCGCGGCGCCGGCACCGGCCTGTCCGGAGGCGCCCTGCCCCACCCGCTCGGCGTCACCCTCAGCCTCGCGAAGTTCAATCGCATCCTCGCGATCGATCGCACGGCGAGGACGGCGACGGTGCAGAGCGGCGTGCGCAACCTCGCGATCAGCGAAGCGGCGGCGCCCCACGGCCTTTTCTACGCGCCCGATCCGAGCAGCCAGATCGCCTGCACGATCGGCGGCAACGTGGCAGAGAACTCGGGCGGCGTGCACTGCCTTAAATACGGCCTGACGCTGCACAACGTCCTCAAGGTGCGCGGCTTCACGGCCGCCGGCGAGCCGATCGAGTTCGGCAGCGACGCGCCCGACGCGCCTGGCCTCGACCTGCTCGCGCTCGTCATCGGCAGCGAAGGCATGCTCGCGGTGATCTTCGAGGTCACGGTGAAGCTGCTGCCGAAGCCCGAGACGGCGCGCTGCATCATGGCGAGCTTCGACGACGTGCGCCACGCCGGCGAAGCGGTCGCGGCGATCATCGCCGCCGGGATTATTCCGGCTGGGCTCGAGATGATGGACAAGCCCATGACCGCTGCGGTCGAGAGCTTCGTCCACGCCGGCTACGACCTCGAAGCGGCGGCGATCCTGCTCTGCGAGAGCGACGGCACGGCGGCTGCCGTCGAGCACGAGATCCAGCGCATGGCCGACGTGCTGCATGCGTGCGGCGCGACGCGCATCGAGGCGAGCGAGAACGAAGCCCAGCGGCTGCGCTTCTGGAGCGGGCGCAAGAACGCGTTTCCGGCGAGCGGCCGCATCAGCCCCGACTACATGTGCATGGACTCGACGATCCCGAGGAAGCGCCTCGCCGACATGCTGGTGGCGATCGCGGCGATGGAGATCCAGCACGGCCTGCGCTGCGTCAACGTTTTCCACGCCGGCGACGGCAACCTGCACCCGCTGATCCTGTTCGACGCCAACGACCCCGAGGAGCTGCATCGCGCCGAGGCGTTCGGCGCCGAGATCCTCGAGCTGAGCGTCGCGATGGGCGGCACCGTGACCGGCGAGCACGGTGTCGGCGTCGAGAAGCTCTCGTCGATGTGCGTCCAGTTCTCGCCCGCCGAGCGCGCCCAGATGGAAGCCGTCAAGCGCGCCTTCGATCCCGCGGGCCGGCTCAATCCGGGCAAGGTGATCCCGACGCTCGTGCGCTGCGCCGAGTACGGCCGTATGCACGTCAAGCGCGGCCTGCTCGCGTACCCTGAATTGCCGCGCTTCTAGCGCGCCGGACGCACGAGTGAACACAGCCGTCGCGGCGATCATCGAGCGCGTGCGCGCCGCGCACGGTACCGGCGAGCCGCTGCGGATCCGCGGCGGCGGCAGCAAGGACTTCTACGGCGAGACGCCGACCGGCACCGTGCTCGACGTCGCGACGCTTGCCGGCAGCGCCGACCACGAGCCGACCGAGCTCGTCGTCACCGCGCCAGCGGGAATGAAGCTCGTCGATCTCGAGGCGCAGCTCGCCGCGCACGGCCAGTGCCTCGCGTTCGAGCCGCCGCGCTTCGCACCCTGCTCGACCGTCGGAGGCATGGTCGCCGCCGGCCTCGCCGGCCCCACGCGCGCGAGCGCCGGGTCAGTGCGCGACCACGTCCTCGGCGTGACGATGGTGAGTGGCACCGGGGAGCTGCTCCACTTCGGTGGCCGCGTGATCAAGAACGTCGCCGGCTACGACGTCTCGCGCGTCGTCGCGGGATCGCTCGGCATCCTCGGCGTGATCGTCGAGGTCTCGCTCAAGGTGCTTGCGCGCGCCGAGGCCGAGGCGACGCTGCGCTTCGACTGCAAGCCGAAGGAAGCGCTCGCGCAACTGCACGCATGGGGCGCGAAGCCGCTGCCGCTCGATGCGAGTGCATGGTGGAACGGCAATCTCGTCGTCCGCTTGCGCGGCTCGCATGCCGCTGTCGCCGAAGGCGCGGCGGTGCTCGGCGGCGAAACGATCGCGCCAGGCGCTGCCGCGCCGTTCTGGCAGAGCCTGCGCGATCACACCGATCCGTTCTTCGTTGCTGCGGACGACGCGATCGCCCACCAGGACGCGACGCTCTGGCGCCTCTCGCTGCCGCAGACCGCGCCGCTGCTCGGCCTCGCCGGCGACGAGCTGGTCGAATGGCACGGCGCGCAACGCTGGCTCGCGACGGCGCTGCCGGCGGCGCAGGTGCGCGAGGGCGCCGCGGCGGTCGGTGGACACGCGACCGCGTTTCGGACGCGCGACAAGTCGGCCGGCGTATTCGCGCCACTCGCACCGCCTCTGCGCGCGATCCACGAGCGGCTGAAACGCGCCTTCGATCCCAAGGGCATCCTCAACCCCGGCCGCCTCTTTCGCGGTCTCTGAGGACAATCGGGTCACGACATGCAGACCGAGATCGCCGCCGAGTTCGCCGGCACCGCCGAAGGCAAAGAGGCCGAAGCCATCCTGCGCAAGTGCGTGCACTGCGGCTTCTGCACCGCGACCTGCCCGACCTACCAATTGCTCGGCGACGAGCTCGACGGCCCGCGCGGCCGGATCTACCTGATCAAGCAGGTGCTCGAGGGCCACGCGCCGACGCGCGCGACGCAGCTCCATCTCGACCGCTGCCTAACCTGCCGCAACTGCGAGACGACGTGCCCGTCGGGCGTGCAGTACGGCAACCTGGTCGAGATCGGCAGGCGGATCGTCGACGAGCGCGTGCCGCGCCCGGCCGGTGAGCGTGCGCTGCGCTGGACCTTGAAGGAGGGCCTGACCTCGTCGCTGTTCGCGCCGGCCATGAAGGTCGGCCAGGCGCTGCGCGGCGCCCTGCCGCGGGCGCTGAAGGCCAGGGTGCCGGCGCCGCAGCCGGCGCGCGCGCACGACTGGCCGATGCGCCAGCACCCGCGCAAGGTGCTGCTGCTCGCCGGCTGCGTCCAGCCGGCGATGCTGCCCAACGTCAACAGCGCAACCGCGCGCGTGCTCGACGCCGCCGGCATCCAGACGCTGGTCGCGACCAACGCCGGATGCTGCGGCGCGATCCGCCTGCACCTGAGCGACCGCGACGGTGCGCTCGAGCAGATGCGCGCGAACATCGACGCCTGGTGGCCGCTGGTCGAGCGCGGCGCGGTCGAGGCGATCGTCATGAACGCGTCGGGGTGCGGCGTGACGGTGAAGGAGTACGGCCACTCGCTCGCCGACGACCCCGCGTATGCGGCGAAGGCAGGCCGCATCGCCGACCTGACGCGCGACCTCTCGGAGCTCCTCCCCGAACTCGGTCCTCTCCTGCGCGAACGCTTGGCGATCCGACCCGAGCGCCGGGCGGTGCACGAAGGGCACCGATTGGCGTTCCATTCGCCCTGCACCCTGCAGCACGGGCAGCGCGTGCGCGGCGTGGTCGAGACCTCGCTTGACGCGCTCGGCTTCGACGTGCGCATCGCGAGCAACGAAGCGCACCTCTGCTGCGGCTCGGCCGGAACCTATTCGGTGCTGCAGCCAGAGCTCGCCACCGCGCTGCGCGATCGCAAGCTGACGCAGCTCGACGCGCTCGCACCGGAGACGATCGTCTCGGCCAACATCGGCTGCATCCAGCATCTGCAGAGTGGCACCGCGACGCCGGTGCGCCACTGGATCGAGGTGCTCGACGACGCGCTGGTGCGATGACATCGCGCGACCAGGAGTTCGCCGCCAATCCGGCGATCCCCGCTTCGCGCCGCTGGCTCGCGCTCGCCGTCGTCTGCCTCGGCGTGCTGATGGTCGTGCTCGACGCGACGATCGTCAACGTCGCACTGCCCTCGATCCGCGCCGACCTCGGCTTCAGCCAGACGACGCTGGTCTGGGTCTTCAACGCATACCTGCTCACCTGCGGCGGGTTCCTCCTCCTCGGCGGCCGGCTCGGCGACCTCTACGGGCACCGGCAC
>DASXXO010000163.1:0-14571 GCA_036503045.1 Caldimonas sp.
GCGAGCGGATCGGCGGCAAGGCAGTCGGCGAGCTGGCCGCGAACTTCGCCGTGCGCGCGCCGCTCACGCCCAAGACGGTGCCGTTCTTCGACGAGTTCAAGAAGCGCACCAACCGATCGCCGGTCTATACCGCGTTCGGGGCCAACGACGCCGTCTACATCTACGCCGAGGCGGTCAAGCGCGCGGGATCTGCCAACGCCGACGCGGTGATCAAGGAGCTCGAGAAGACCAGCTACGTCGGGATCCCCGGGACGATCGAGTTCGACGAGACCCACGACGTCAAGCCCGGGAGCGCGACCTACAAGGGCCCGGCGCTGCTCTTCGCGCAGTGGCGCGACGGCTGCAAGCGCGAGGTGGTGGTGCCGAAGGCGCTGCGCACCGCCGATTTCGTCTACCCGAGCTGGATCAAGCCCTGAAGCTTTTTGCCGTGATGAGGAGCTGACGGGCCGTCGCCTTGCTCGAGATCCTGATCGTCGGCGCGGTGAGCAGCGCCATCTACGCGATGCTCGCCGTCGGCTTCACGCTGATCTTCGGCGTTGCGCGGGTGCTGAACCTCGCCCACGGCTCGTTCTATGCCCTGGGCGCCTACGGCACCTACGTCCTCACCTCGCAGGCCAAGCTGCCGCTGCTGCCGGCGGCGCTCGTCTCGATCGCGGGGGTGGCGCTGTTCGGGGTGGCGATCGAGCGCGTCTTCATCCGGCCGATGCGCAAGTCGCAGCTCGCCGTGCTGATGATCACGCTCGCGGTCGCGCTCGTCGTCGAGCAGGCGCTCTTCCTGACGTTCGGCTCGGAGTACCGCAACGTGCCGGCGTTCATCGACAGCAAGTTCACGATCGGCGGCGTCAACATCGCGGGAGCGCGCCTGCTCGCGCTCGCAGTGGGTGCGGTCGTGATCGGCGCCCTCTGGCTCTTCATCCAGAACACGCGCTACGGCTCGGCGATCCTCGCGATCTCGCAGGATCCCCAGGCGGCGCAGTACGTGGGGATCCCGAGCGACCGCATCTTCTCGGTCGTGATGGGGATCTCGGCGGCGCTCGCGGCGCTGGCGGGAATCCTCGCCGGGCCGTTTCTCACCGTGCAGCCGACGATGTGGCTGCTGCCGATCGTCAAGGCGTTCGCGATCGTCGTCGTCGGCGGCCTCGGCTCGATCCCGGGCAGCATCCTGGCGGCGCTGATGCTCGGCTACGCCGAGACGATCGTCGGCTACACGGTCTCGACCTCGTGGACCGAGATCGTCTCGGTGCTCGCGACGCTCCTGATGCTGATGTTCAGGCCGGCCGGCATCTTCGGCCGGCGCGCCGCTTTCTGAGGCGGCCGTGTTCGCCAAGCCCGTCGACCTTGCCGGCGCCGTCGTGTTCGTCGCTTCGATGGCGCTGCTGCCGCTCGCCTTTCCGAGCAACTACCTGATCGGCGTGCTCACCGTCAGCGTGCTGTACGGCATCTGGGCGGTGACGTGGGACTTCATGTCCGGCCTCACGGGCCGCGAGAATTTCGGCCATGCGCTCTTCATCGGCGTCGGCGCGTACACCGCGGGGTTCCTGAACACGAGCTTCGGCTTCAACGGCTGGTGGAGCCTGCCGGCGTCGATGCTGATGGCGGTGCTGTTCGCGCTCCTGATCGGCGTGCCGACGCTGCGCCTCAAGGGTCCGTACTTCGCGCTCGCGATGCTGTCGGGCTCGGTGATCATGCAGCGGCTGATGCTGATCTTCTGGGAGAGCACCGGCGGGGAGGAAGGCCTGAACGGCCTGACGCCCCTGATCCGCTCGCAGATCGGCTTCTACTACTTCGCGCTCGCCACGCTGGTCGCGATCACCCTCCTGCTGATGGCGCTCGCGCGCTCGCATTTCGGCCTCATCCTGAAGGCGATCCGCGGCGACGAGGCGACCTGCCAGGCGGCGGGAATCAACGTCACGTTCTACAAGATCGCCTCGCTCGTGATCAGCGCCGCTTTCGCCGGCGCCGGCGGCGCGATGTACGCGCACTACCAGCTGCAGGTGAGCCCGCAGCTGTTCGCCGTGGTCACCTCGATCACCATCATCACGATGGTCTACGTCGGCGGCATGGCGAGCATCTACGGGCCGGTCGGCGGCGCGATCCTGCTCGTGCTCCTGACCGAGCTGCTGCGCAACTTCGGCGAATGGCGGCTCATGATCTACAGCTGCGCGCTGATCCTGATCCTGTTCTTCCTGCCCGGAGGATTGGTCGCGCCGACGTGGCGGCGCCTGCGCGCTGCCTGGGTGCGACGCGCATGACGCACACGGCGTCGATCGTTCGGCGCGGGTGAGCGATGGCGCTGCTCGAGGTCTCGAACCTGAACAAGCACTTCGGCGGGCTGCACGCCGTGAAGGACGTGTCGCTCACCGTCGAGCGCGGCGAGGTCGTCGGCATCCTCGGCCCGAACGGCGCCGGCAAGACGACGGTCTACAACCTGCTCACCGGATTCATCGCCCCCGACCCGGGCGCCCGCATCGCCTTCCAGGGGTCGAACCTGGTCGGGCTCGCGCCATATCGTATCGCCGCGCTCGGCATCTCCCGCACCTTCCAGCTATGCCGGCCCTTCGTCGGCTTGAGCGTGCTCGAGAACGTGGTCGTCGGCGCGCTCGGGTCGAAGGCGGCCAAGGGCGTCGACCTCGAAGGGCGCGCGCGCACGCTGCTCGCGCAGGTCGGCCTCGCCGCCAAGGAGAACGTCCCGGTCGAGGTGCTCTCGTACGGCGACCAGCGCCGGCTCGAGATCGCGCGCGCGCTCGCCGCGCGCCCGGCGCTGCTCCTGCTCGACGAGCCGTTCGCCGGCCTCGGCAGCGCCGAGATCGCCGACCTCTCGGCGCTGATCCGCAAGGTGCACGCCGACGAGGGCCTCACCGTCGTCCTGATTGAGCACAAGCTGCGCGAGTTCATGCGCCTCGTCGAGCGCGTCGTCGCGCTCGACTTCGGCGAGATCATCGCCAAGGGGTCGCCCGAGGAGATCGTCCGCCATCCTGCGGTGATCGAAGCCTACATCGGCCGCGACGACGACGCGACCGTCGCGAGCACGCCCAGCCATGTTGCTTGAGATCCGCAACCTCTCGGTCTCGTACGGCAAGGCGCTCGCGCTCGAGGACGTCTCGATGGACGTCGGCGAGGGCGAGTTCGTCGCCGTGCTCGGCCCGAACGGCGCCGGCAAGAGCACGCTGCTGAAGGCGATCTCGCGTGCGCAGCCGTCCTCCGGCGTGCTCGCGTTCCGGGGCGCGTCGCTGCAGGGCGTTGCGGCGCACGCGGTCGTCGGCCTCGGCATCTGCCACTGCCCGGAAGGCCGGCGCCTGTTCCCCGAGCTCACAGTGCTGAAGAACCTGATGCTCGGCGCGTACCTGCGGCGCGACGCGACTGGCGTCGCGGCCGACCTCGAGCGCGTGTACGGGCTCTTTCCGATCCTCAAGGAGCGCGCGCCGCAGGTCGTCGGCACGCTCTCGGGCGGCCAGCAGCAGATGGTCGCGATCAGCCGCGCGCTGATGGGCAAGCCCGCGCTGCTTCTCCTCGACGAGCCTTCGGTCGGCATCGCGCACCGGCTGAAGATGGAGATCTTCGACGCGATCAAGCGCATCCAGAGGGACGGCACCGCGATCTTGATGGCCGAGCAGGACGCGCAGTCGGCGCTGCGCATCGCCGACCGCGTCGTCGTCCTCGAGCACGGCCGGATCGGCCGCGCGGGAACGAGCGCCGAGCTCGGTGCCGACGACTACATCCGCCAGGCCTACCTCGGCGTCGCGTGAAGGAGAGAACAGTGCAGGAGCAAACGCTCGACGGCCGAACCGCCCTCGTCACCGGCGCCTTCAGCGGCCTCGGCCGGCACTTCGCGCGCGTGCTCGCCGGGCGCGGCGCGAAGGTGGCGCTCGCCGGGCGGCGGATCGACCTCGGCCGGACCGTCGCCGCCGAAATCGGCGCGGCGCTCGCACGGCCGGGCGACGTGCGTGCGTACGCGCTCGACGTCACCGACCCGGCGAGCGTCAGGGACGCGATGGCGCGGGTGGGCGCAGAGCTCGGGACGCCCGCGATCGTCGTCAACAACGCCGGGACGGTCGCGCGCGCGCCGAGCATCGACGTCGAAGACGAAGACTGGAACGCGGTCGTCGACGTCAATCTGTCGGGCGTATTCCGCGTCGCCCAGGCGAGTGCCCGTGCGATGGTGGCGGCCGGAACGCGCGGGACGATCATCAACATCGCGTCGATCATGGGCTTGCGCGTGCGCGCCCAGGTCGCCGCCTACGCCGCGACCAAGGCGGCGGTCGTGCAGCTCACGAAGGCGCTCGCGCTCGAATGGGCCGAGCATGGCATCCGCGTCAACGCGATCGCGCCCGGCTACTTCGAGACTGACATCACCCGCGAGCTGCTGCGTTCGCCGACCGGCAAGGCGATCGTCGCGCGCATCCCGCAACAGCGCGTCGGCCAGTTCGCCGAGCTCGACGGGCCGCTGCTGCTGCTCGCGTCTGACGCGTCGTCGTATATGACAGGCGCGGTGATCGCGGTCGACGGCGGGCACCTCGTAAGCACGCTCTGATCGCTGCCATTTTCGAAGCGACGGGTCCCATGCTGTTCGACGATTCTCTTCGGGAACACATCCGGCGCAACCTTTGCTCTTTGCAGGTGCATCGCGCCGACCCTGCAGCGCATCGAGCGGCCGCGGTTGCGGTGGCGGTCGTCGAAGAAGGCGATGGCGCGCGACTCGATGGCATCCCGGCGCCCGGAGCGTGGAGCCGGGAAGCCGCCCTGATCCTGACCCGGCGCGCGCTCGGCCTGCGCAACCATCCGGACCAATGGGCGCTGCCGGGCGGCCGCGTCGAGGTCGGCGAATCGGCCGAGCGGGGCGCCTTGCGCGAACTCGCCGAGGAGGTCGACCTTCACCTCGACGCGGGCGCGGTGCTCGGCAGGCTCGACGACTTCGTCACGCGATCGGGCTTCGTGATCACGCCCGTGGTCGTCTGGGCTGGCCCGGCGCGAACGCTCGCCGCCAACCCCGGCGAGGTGGCGAGCATCCATCGCATTCCAGTGCGCGAGTTCATGCGGCCCGATGCGCCCTGGCTCGACCACGAAGACGACAGCGAGCAGCCCGTGCTGCGCATGCCGGTCGGCACGACCTGGATCGCGGCGCCGACCGCGGCTGTGCTCTACCAGTTCCGCGAGCTCTGCATCGCCGGCCGGCCGACCCGGGTCGCGCACTTCGAGCAGCCGCTGTTCGCGCGCCGCTAGCGCCGCGCCGCGCATCGATCCGTCACCCGAGGGGCCACGACCATGAGCCTGCAGTCCGTGCGCGACTTCCTCGCCGCGCACGCACCCGACATCGAGATCCTCGAAGCCACGACGAGCACCGCGACGGTCGCGCTCGCCGCTGCGGCGCACGGCGTCGAGCCCGCGTCGATCGCCAAGACGCTGTCGCTGCGACTGAACGGCGAGGCGATCCTCGTCGTCATGGGCGGCATGGCGCGCCTCGACAACCGAAAATACAAGGACCGCTTCGGCGCCAAGGCGAAGATGCTCGACGCCGACGAGGTGCTCGAGGCGACGAGCCATCCGGTCGGCGGGGTCTGCCCGTTCGGGCTGCCGCGGCCACTGTGCGTCTACGCTGACCTGTCGCTGCGCGCGTTCGAAGTCGTCGTGCCGGCGGCGGGTGATACGCACCACGCGATGCGCATCACCCCCGAGCGGCTCGTCCAGCTCGCCGGCGCCGAGTGGATCGACGTCGCGCAGGCGTGATGGGTCGATGCCGAGACGCTTCGGGGCCGGCCTACGCCGACCCAGGTGCGATCCGCTTCACCGCATCGAGCAGCGGAGCGACGATGTCCATCGGCAACGGGAAGACGATCGTCGAGTTCTTGTCCGCGGCGATCACCGTCAGCGTCTCGAGATAGCGCAACTGGATTGCCTGCGGCTGCCGGGCGAGGATCTCGGCCGCCTGCGCCAGCTTCTCGGCGGCCTGCAGCTCGCCTTCGGCGTGGATCACCTTGGCGCGCCGCTCGCGCTCGGCTTCCGCCTGGCGCGCGATCGCGCGGATCATGCTTTCGTTGAGGTCGACATGCTTGATCTCGACGTTGGTCACCTTGATTCCCCAGGCGTCGGTCTGGCTGTCGAGGATCTTCTGCAGATCGAGGTTCAGCCGTTCTCGCTCCGACAGCATCTCGTCCAGGGTGTGCTTGCCGAGCACGGTGCGCAGCGTGGTCTGCGCGAGCTGGCTCGTCGCGGCGAGGAAGTTCTCGACCTGGATCACCGCGCGCTGCGGATCGACGACCCGAAAGTACAGCACCGCGTTGACCTTGAGCGTGACATTGTCGCGCGAGATCACGTCCTGGCTCGGCACGTCGACGACGACGATGCGCAGGTCCATGCGGACCATCTGCTGGACGCCCGGGATGAGGATGACCAGGCCCGGGCCCTTGACGCGCCAGAACCGCCCGAGCTGGAACACGACGCCGCGCTGGTACTCGCGCAGGATGCGCAACGAGTTGGCGAGCAGCACGGCGAGCAGGATCAGGACCGCCGACAGGCCGATCGGGATTGCGATCATCGCGAGCCTCCCTCCGAGGTTTCTGACTCCGTGGCCGGGCTCACGTCGAGAGTGAGCCCGTCGATGCGCTCGATGCGCACGCGCTGACCCGCGTGCAACGGCTGGGCGGCCCGCACGTGCCAGCGCTCGCCGTCGACGACGGCCCATCCTTCGCCGCCGTCGACCTCGATCATCTCGCCGAACGTGCCGATCATGCGCGTCGTGCCGCTCACGACCGGACGGCGCCGCGCCTTCTCGGCCATGCCGGCCACGCCGATCACGAAGGCAGCGGAGAAGAGCGTCGCGACGATGATCAGCGAGGTCGGGATGCCGAATCCCGGCAGCTCGCTGTCGATCAGCAGGAGCGCACCGAAGGCGAATGCGGCCACCCCGCCGATGCCGAGCGCGCCGTAGCTCGGCACGAACGCTTCGGCGACGAAGAACACGATGCCGAGCAGGATCAAGCCCAGCCCGGCATAGTTGACGGGCAGCATCTGCAGCCCCCAGAGCGCGAGCAGGATCGAAACCCCGCCGATCACGCCGGGGGCGACGAACCCCGGGTTCATGAACTCGAACAGCAACCCGTAGATCCCGATCATCATCAGGATCAGCACCAGGCTAGGGTCGCTGATCACCGCGAGCAGCCGATAGCGCCAACCGGGGTCCAGCATCACGACCGGGGCGTGCGCGGTGGCCAGCCTCACGGTGCCTGCGTGCGCGTCGCCGAGCGGCAGCGCGCGGCCGTCGAGCTGACGCAGCAGGTCGGCGAGGTCGACGGCGACGACGTCGACGACCTTGCGCGCGAGCGCGTCGCTCGCGCTCAGGCTGACCGACTCGCGCACCGCCTGCTCGGCCCACGCCACGTCGCGCCCGCGCAACTGGGCCAGGCTCCGGATGTAGGCCGTCGCGTCGTTGATGCGCTTGGCCTCAGACGTGTCATGGCCCGCTGCGGGGGCCGAGGGGGCGCTCGACGCGCGTTCCCCCGGCTCCGGCTCTCGCCCGCCGATCGGCAACCCGATGGCGATCGGCGTCGCCGCGCCCACGTTGGTGGCAGGCGCCATTGCCGCGATATGCGCCGCGTAGAGGATGTAGGTCCCGGCGCTCGCCGCGCGTGCCCCTTGCGGGGCGACGTAGGCGGCCACCGGCACCGGCGACGCGACGATGTCCTGGATGATGCTGCGCATCGACGTGTCGAGCCCGCCCGGCGTGTCGATCTGCAGCACCACCAGCTGGGCGCGCTCCCGCGCGGCATGCTCGAGCGAACGGGCCACGTATTCGGCAGCGGGCGGCCCGATCGCGCCGGCGATGCGCAGGACGAAGACGGGCGCCACGGTGGCACCGTCCGCTCCGCGAACAGGTGCGACGACCGCGCTCAGCGCCAGCGCGCAGACCCACCAGAGGCTCCGCTTCACGAACGACTCCTTCGATATCGCCCAGGATGACGAAGCGAGCGCATGACGTGGAACCGCCGAGTTCGAGGATCGATGAGCCGACGAAGCGACACGGGGAGAGTACACCCGCCTGCACTCCGGGCGATATCTCGCCGCGGGGGACGATCCCCATCCGATCCTTGCGCGCCGTGTACTGCAAGTTCAGAATTCGCCCGGGTGCGCGAAGCGCCGGCACATCGCCGGCCACCGGCAAGGACGCGATGGCGACAGCAATCCGCAGCGGTTGCCCGGTCTGTTACGGTTCACGCGAGCCAGCATGGCTGTGCACGGATCATCCCGGCGAGCCCTGGGGCCACGAGGGCTGCGGCGCAGCGGGCGTTGCCTGCCAGTGCAACCTCGCGGGCGCCGCCCTCGCATGGCAGACGATCCTCCCGGACCCGCCGACGCGCGCTGAAGCGGTCGTTGCCAGGACTTCTCAGGACCGCGTCGTCGAAACGGCGCGCAGGCTTCGAACCGAGGCGACACGACTCTGCATCCTCGCGGCGCTCAAGTACGAGGCGTGCGTCGGCGCTGCTTCGATCGCCTTGGCCGCACCGGCGGCTGCCGAGCACCCGCCAGCGGAGCGCGACCCGGAGTTCTCGACGCGGCAGGAGCAGCGCGTCCAGGAGCGTCGCGACCTCGCGCTGCTCCTCTACTATCCGAACGAGGACGCACACTCCCGCGCGCGCGAGGCAGTGCCGGCGCGGATTCGCGAGGCGATGCCAGGAGCAGATCCGGACACCGAAGCGCAATTGCAGCGTGCGCTCGACCTCACGAACGCGACCTACGACGCTCAGCGCATCCGGCTGCAGAAGTTGTGGCCCGTCCCACGCGCTTCAGGACCGGCGAGTAGCGGCGCCTAAGTAGACAATGCGCCGCACGGCCCGTATGCCCGGGCGGCGAGAGGTAGGACGATGCAACCGGACGGCCTTCGTAAGCTGCTGATCGCCATGCTGTGCATGCCGGCGCTGAGTCTGGCAGCCACCCTCAACGGCAGGGTCGTGCTCGCGGGGACCGCGCCCGCCGCGAAGAAGATCGACGTCACCATCGACCAATACCTGTGCGGCAACCAGAAGGAAGCCCAGGACCTCATCCTCTCGGCGCGCAACGAGGTCGCCAACGCGGTCGTCTGGCTGGAGAATCCACCTCCGGGTGCAACCTGGCCGGCAGGCGAGAACAAGGCCACCGTCGACCAGAACGGGTGCGTGTTCGTGCCGCGTGTGGCGATCGTTCCGGTGGGCGGCACGGTCGATTTCCTCAACACCGATCGGCTGCTGCACAACATCCATGCGCAACCGAAGCTGAACGAGGCCTTCAACCGCACGCAGCCCAAAAACCGCACGGTCCCCGTCACCTTCAGCAAGGCCGAGATCGTGCGAGTCGACTGCGACCTGCATTCCTGGATGACGGCGTGGGTCGTCGTGGCGCCGCATCCCTATTACGCCGTGACCAGGGCAGACGGCCAGTTCAGCTTCGAGGGACTGCCGCCCGGCTCGTATCGGCTCCAGATCTGGCATGAGCGGCTGGGGCCGATCACCCGCCAGGTCATCGTGCCGGCGACGGGCGGCGCCTCCGTCAGCGTCGAGATGAAGCTGCCCTGAACGTGGACGGCGGGCCCGCGACACCCAGGCAGCGCGCTGCCTCCGACGTGCTCAGGGCTTGACGACGATGCGCCGCGAAGCCTCCCAGGCGGCGGAGTGGGTGGGTTCCGCGAGCGCTCGCAGGGCGCCACTCTCGTCGAGGGCGATCGTGAAGGTGACAGTCGGCGCCGAGTACACCGGATGCAGGTAGACCCGGGAGATCTCGACCGAGTCCTTGTACAGCGCGATGTAGCGCACGAAGTGCTCCTGCAGCGACGGGTGCATCGACCCGGAGCCAACGCTGACGGTCACCTTGAACCACTCGCCGCGCTTCACCACGTCCGGCGCTTCGATCTTCGGGGTGTGCTTCGGGTCCACACCGGTGTGGACCTCGCGGAACTCGGGTGTGAACTGCTCGGCCTGCTCGCCCGCTGCCTGCGCCAAGGCCGAGGCGGCGAGGAAGCTCGAGAGCAGCGCCGCGACGGCGACGGGAACGAAGTGGATGGTCATGGCTCCTCCGGCAGGAATCGGTGGACCAGCGCGAGCAGCTCTTTCGGGCTGTACGGCTTGGCCAGGTAGCCGTCGGCGCCGGCTTCGGTGGCTCGCTCGCAATCGCCGCTCATTGCGAACGACGTGATGACGAGCACCGGGATGCGACGGGTGCGCTCGTCGGCGCGCAGCATCCGTGTGGCGTCCAGGCCCGAAAGCTTCGGCAGCTGCACGTCCATCAGGATCAGGTCGGGCTGCCGCTCGATGGCGAGCGCGACGCCGGTCTCGCCGTCTTCCGCGAAGACGAGCTCGTAGGGGGAGTCCCGGAGCAGCTGCCGGACGATCTTGCGGTTGTATTCGTTGTCTTCTACGTAAAGGATGGTTCGCTTGCCCATCGGGCCTGTTCTCCCACTCGCAGAGGAACGCTGAAGAAGAAGGTCGACCCCTGGCCGACCCGGCTTTCGACCCAGATGCGTCCGCCGTGCATCTCGATGAATTTCTTGCTGATGCTGAGGCCGAGGCCCGTGCCGCCGAACGGCCGGGTGACGGTCGCATTGACCTGGCGGAACTCGGCGAACACGTTCTCCAGTTCGTTGTCAGGAATTCCGATCCCGCTGTCGCTGACGCGGTAGACCAACTCCTCGCCTTTCAGGTCGACGGCGATGCGCACTTCACCCTGGTGCGTGAACTTGATCGCATTGCCGGTCAGGTTCATGAGGCATTGCGTGAGACGGCCGCCGTCGCCGCGAGCCAGGGGCAGATGTTCCGGCACCTCGGTGCGGAAGTCCAGACCCTTCTCGCGCGCGAGCGAGCGCAGCGACGCATGCACCGTGCCGACGATCTCGGCGACGCTGTAGTCGCGCAGCGCGAGATCCATCCGGGCCGCCTCGATCTTGGCCAGATCGAGCACATCGTTGATCAGGCGCAGCAGGTGCCGGCCGTTCACGCCGACGTCCTGCAGCGGCTCCTTCAGCGCCTCCGGCACCTCGCCGTACAGGCCGTCGGCCATCATCTCGGTAAAGCCGAGGATCGCGTTCAGCGGCGTTCTCAGCTCGTGGCTCATGTTGGCCAGGAACTCCGACTTGGCGCGGCTGGCCTGCTCGAGGCGCGCGTTCAGGCGGTTCAGCTCGGCCGCCGCCTCGCGCTTGGCGCGGTCGTGACGCCCGAGCTCCTCGCTCATGTGGTTCAAGCCTTCGCCGAGCGTGCCGAACTCGTCGCGATTGGGCACGGCGATCCGCCTGGTGAAGTCGCCGGCGGCCACTTGTCCGAGGACGGCCTGCGCCTCGCGCACCGGCACGATGAAGGACCACGAGACGACGAACCCGCACAGCCACGCCAGCGCTACGGCGGCGAGGGAGAAGGCAGCCGTCGTCATCAGCGAGTTGCGGTTGGCCTCCGTGATGCTGTCGCGCAGCCTGCCCATGCGGCCCTGCTCGGCATTGGCGAGGCTCGCCACGCGCGCCGAGATCTCTCCGTCGATGCGCTCCTGGTGATCGAGCAATTCGCTGGTGACATCGCCGATGTTGCGGTCACGGATGGCATTGGCCATGTCGGCCACGACCGACATCGCCTCGTCCTGCGACGCCCGCACCTGCTCGACGAGATCGTGCTGCTCGCGCAGCTCGGCGGCATCGAGCTTGGCCAGGAGCTCGTTGAAGCGGTTGTTCTCGCGCAGGACACGGCCGATCGCCGACTCGTCGCGCGAGAGCAGCGCCAGCACCGAGAAGTGCATCTGGCGGGCCAGGGCCTGCTCGATCTGCTGCGACCAGGCGACGCGCTGATGAGCTTCGTCGAGCTGCCGGCTCTGCCGCGCGGTCTCGAGGACGGTGCGCACGCTGAAGCCCGCCATGGCGATGAAGAGCAGCGTCACCACCAGGAACGCCGCCATCAGCTTCGTATGGAGCGACGCGGGAATGCCGGCGACCCAGCGGACCAGCGCACCCATCGGGGTGCGGGTGAGCACGGCTGCGGCGAGCGGCTCGAGCTTGATTTGGGCTGCTCCGCGAAGCGTCGGGACGGAGATACTACCCTGTGGATCAAGCGCCGCCGGAGGGGAATCGCCCGTGAGAACACCGCCCCGCATCCTGGTCGTCGACGACAACGCGACGAATATCAAGATCGTCCAGACCCGGCTTGCCAACGAGGGCTACGACATCGTCACGGCGGCCGACGGCGAGGAGGCCCTCGTCGCCGTCCGCGAGCTGATCCCGGACCTGATCCTGCTCGACGTCATGATGCCCCGGCTCGACGGCATCGAGGTCTGCCGGCGCCTGCGCGCCGACACCGCCCTCCCGTTCACGCCCATCATCCTTCTGACGGCGATGACCGAGACGAAGGACGTCATTGCCGGCCTCGACGCCGGCGCCGACGAGTACCTGACGAAGCCCTTCGACCATGGGGCGCTCGTGGCGCGCGTCCGCTCGATGCTGCGCATCAAGGCGCTGCACGACCGCGCGGAGCAGCTGGCGGCGGAGGTCAGCCAGTGGAACGCATCGCTCGAGCAGCGCGTCGCTCAGCAGGTCACCGAGCTCGAGCGCGTCGGGAAGCTCCGCCGCTTCTTCTCGCCCCAGCTCGCCGAGGCCATCCTCGGCGGCAGCGACGATCCCCTCAGCAGCCACCGCCGCAACATCACGGTCGTGTTCTGCGACCTGCGGGGCTTCACCGCCTTCGCCGAGACCGCCGAGCCGGAGGAGGTGATGGGCGTGCTTCGCGAATATCACGCCGCCACGGGCGAGCTGATCCTGCACTATGAGGGAACGCTCGAGCGCTTCACCGGAGACGGCATGATGATCTTCTTCAACGACCCCGTGCCGATACCCGATGCCCCCGAGCGGGCCGTGCGAATGGCGCTCGCGATCCGCGACCGGGTCGGCGAGATGCTGCGCGGGTGGTCGGCGCGCGGCCACGAGCTGAGCCACGGCATCGGCATCGCCCAGGGCTACGCCACGCTCGGCGCGATCGGCTTCGAAGGGCGCTGGGACTACGGGGCCATCGGCACCGTGACCAACCTCGCGGCGCGCCTCTGCGCAGAGGCCGGACCCGGCCAGGTGCTCGTCTCCCAGCGCGTGGCGGCCAGCGTGGAGCCGCTGGCCGAGATCGAGGCCTTGCAGCCGCTCACCCTGCGAGGGTTCCAGCGGCCCGTGCCGGCCTGCCAGATCCGGGCACTGAAAAGCTAGCCGGTCCGGCTGTCGATTTCATCCACAAGTCATTCGGTGCGAGGCCCGTGCTTCTCATGGCAGCTTCCTCCCGCATGGCCTTGTGGTCGGCGACGTACGGTGTGCGTCACAGCGTTCACGTCGTCGGTCACCGCCGGTAGCATCGAGCGGGCGTTTCAAAGGCCGCTTCGCGCCCTTTAGCCGTCGCTCATGGCGAACGTCGAAACGCTAGCAAATTGAGGTAGACGATGGAAAGGGCATATGGCCTAGAGATTCCGCAAAAGCTCGCCGACGCGTGCGATCCGCGGCGCACTGCCTTGTTGGTATACGACATGCAAGTCGGCGTCCTTCGGCAAATCCAGAACGGGCCAGAAATCGTTGCTCGGGTAAAGCTCGTTCTAGAGGCTGCTCGCGTGGCGGGCTTGCGCGTATTTTTCATGCGCCACATGTCACTGCCGAACGAGGCCGCCGGAGTCTTTCAGTTGCGCATGGCGATGGCGTGGCAGCGAGTCGAATCTGTTGCAGACGTGAAGCCGTGGTTTGTGCGCGACGCGCCCGGATTTCAGTTAACTCCAGAACTCAATCCTCTGCCGAGCGAAGTGATCTTCGACAAGATCACGATGTCCGCGTTTGAAGGCACGCCGCTCGACATTGCTCTTCGAGACTGCGGCATCAACTCCTTCATCATCGTGGGGGTTGCTACTGAGATCGGTATCGAGCCGACGGTCCGCCACGGGGCGGATCTTGGCTACATTCCGATAGTGGTCACCGACGTTGCGCCTGAAGATAGCGAAGGTACCGTTTGCCTTTGCGACCAGGACCTCTCCGACGTAGACGCATGCCTCAAGGTTGGCGAGAGTCTTGCTCTTGCTGACGATCTCGGCGGCGCAGACGAGAGCGCCGGCGATCACGGGCTTGAAGAAGTTGATCTTGATCTCGATCGTGGCGCAGCCCTCACCAGGACCGAGGGTCGGATACAGGGCGGCTCCCATTGCTGTGTCAGCAAGCGTGAACAGCACACCGCCGTGGACGATGCCCGCCGAGTTGAAGTGATGGTCTTCGACTGACAGCGTGCATCTGCTGAGGCCGTCACGTTGCTCCTCGATGGACATGCCAACATGGTCGACGAAGGGAAGCTTCATGGTCGCGCTGGGTGAGCGGCCTAACTTTTGACGTGAGCGGCGGCTGGAAGCGGGCGAGGCCGCTGGAAGACGTCCTGTCGAACTGGAGGTCGCCCGCCGCCTCGCTTTGCAATACGACGCCCGAGTGACCGCGCTGTTCGGCGCGGCCCGGGACTCTGAACGCAGTTTCTACGCGTATTCGGCGGGCGCAGCGCTGCAGGAAGGTTCCGCTCAGCGACGGATGGGTCGAATTGTCACTGGGCGCTTTCAGTTCGTCGTTGGGAC
>DASXXO010000164.1:0-6158 GCA_036503045.1 Caldimonas sp.
GCGGACGCGGCCGGCTCCGGAATGACCACGGGCGCCGTTTCCGACGCGCGAGAAGTCAGGGCGGCCGTCGACGCCGCAGGCTCAGCGCGAGCGTCGGCTGCGGCGCTGGCTGGAGCCGCCGCGCGCGGTGCGGACGGCGCATCGACACGCGGCTGCAGAGCGCCGACGATGGCTCCCGCGACCAGCACCGCGCCAAGCGCAAGCGCAGCGATGGTCCACCGGCGGCCGCGCCTCGCCGTGCGCGGCGCCGCTGCTTCCTCGGAGCGCGACACCACTTGCTCGGACGAGCGCACCGCCCCGGTCGCGCGCGGCGCCAGGACCTGCGTCGGCAGCTCGGGCGCGAGCGGCAGCGACAGCGTCGAGTAGCCGCTCGTCCAGCCGCTGTCGCGCTCGGCCGCGACGCTCCCGGGCGGCAGACCGGCGTCGAGCAGCGCGCGAAACGCGCGCGCGCTTTGTGGCCGGTCGGCAGGACGCACCGCAAGCGCGGCATCGATCGCTGCCAGGAACGGCCCGCTGTAACGGCCGCCCGCCGACACCGACAAAGGCACGAGCCGGTCGTCCATCAGCCGCTCGACCGACGAGATCGGCGTACTGCCTTCGATCGCGTAGTGGACGACCGAGGCCAGCGCGTACAAGTCGGTCCACGCGCCTTGCGACATCGTCGCGACGTCGCCGTACTGCTCGATCGGTGCGAAGCCCGGCTTCAGCACGACCGTGATCGCGTGCGTCATATCGCCGATGACGCGGCGCGCGGCGCCGAAGTCGAGCAGCAGCGGGCCGCGCGGCGTCAGCAGGATGTTGTCGGGCGCGATGTCGCGGTGGAAGCAATGCGCCGCGTGCATGACGCCGAGCGCGTCGAGCAGCGGCCCGAGCCATGCGCGCAGCTCGGCTTCGCTCGGCGAGCGGCCGAGCGCGGCGAGCGCGGCCTTGAGCGTCGGCCCCTCGTAGTACGGCATCACCATGTAGGCGGTGCCGTTCTCCTCCCAGAAGCGGTAGACCTTGACCAGCGCCGAATGGTCGAAGCGCGCGAGCAGACGCGCCTCGTTGACGAAGCTCTTCAGCCCGGCGCGGAAGGTGTCGAGGTGGCGCTCCGACTTGACGACGATCGCCGACGAGCCCGCGACGCGCGCCGCCATCGATGCCGGCATGTATTCCTTGATCGCGACCTGGCGCTGCAGCGAATGGTCCCAGGCGAGGTACACGATGCCGAAGCCGCCTTCGCCGATCAGCCCGGTGATCTCGTAGTCGCGCAGGCGGGTGCCGCGCGGCAGGACGTGGCCCGCCTGCATGCCTGTGCGCTCCCGGCCCGGCGTGAGCGGCCCGGTGATCGTCTTCTCGTCGTCGTCGTCGGCAGGGCTCATCGCGCTGCCGGCATTCTCCGCCGGGCGTCAGCCGCAGGGAATGATCCTGAACTCGACGCGCCGGTCGAGCACGTCGAAGCCGTCGTCGGTGCCGCTGCCGACGATGTTCTGGCGAAAGCCCATTCCCTCGGCGCGGGTGCGCCCCGCGAGCTCCGGCGCCTCGACGAGGAGACGCTGGCGAACGTACTGCGCGCGCTTCAGCGAGAGCGCATCGTTGATCGGCCCCGGCCCGCTGCGGCTGGTGTGGCCGATGACCGCGATGCAGCTGTGCGCGGAGATCGCCTCGCGCGAGATCTGGCGCAGCCACATGCCGTAGGCGCCGCTGATCTTCGGGTCGGACCAGAAGTCGACGCTGCCGGGGTTGAACAGGAACTTGACGCCGAGCTCGTTGTAGGCGATGCCGAGCGCGACGATCCGGCCGAACGCCTGCTCCGCCTCGGCGACGTTGCCGAGCCGCATGCTCGTCAGGTAGATGCCGCTTTGCACGCGCAGCTGCTCGCCCTCCGGCGTCGACAGCGCGCTGCGGTATTGGCCGAGCGCATCCTGGTACCTCTCGGCGTTGTAGAGCGTCGTCGCCTCGCTGATCACGCTTGCCGCACCGAGCCGCTCGAGGTAGTAGGGGTCGGCGTGCAGGCCGGCCGGCGTCGTTGTCGTATTGGCGTAGCCCTCGACGACCTTGTCCTTGATCAGGACCGGCACGTCGCGGTAGTAGCGCGACGGCGTCTGGTCGAGGTTGTCCGCGCGCGCGAGCGACCACGCCTGCGCGACCACCATCCCGGTGCGCAACTCGGTGAGGGCGAGGTTGAGGCGAACCGTGGGCTTGCCGAGCGGCGCCGTCGGCACGCGCACGAGCGTCCCGGTGAGCAGGTACTGGCAACGCGCCAGGTTGGCGGTCTGGAACGGCAGGATGTCGAACTGCGGGTAGGCGTTGCCGATCCGCTCCACCACGCGGCGCTCGAGCAGCATCGTCGTCTCGGTCTGCTGGCCGGTGACGATGTCGAGCATCGGGTCGATCGTCACCGTGCGGCGCGGTGCCTTCGGATCGGGCTTGGCGAGGGTCGACTCGACCCTGGCAAGGAACGCCGGCAGCTTCCCGGTCTGCGCGACGAGCCGGTCGGTGGCGTCGGTGGCGGCCTTCTCGAAAGTCTGCGGCTCGGACGACGTGCAGGCCGCGAGCACGAGCGCGGCTGCGACCGCGGCCGCGCGTGCGATCGAACCCGCGACGAAGCGACTCACTTGCATTCGCGCCTGAAGAAGTCGGTCTCGGCCGGCGTGATCTTCTCGAGCGACGCCTTCTGCAGGATCTCGGTGCAGCGTGACTTGCGCTCGGCCGGCGAGGAAACGACGATCGGCGGCGCGACGGTCGGCGCAGGCGCTCGCGCGGACGGCGTTGCGGCCTGCGGCGCGGCGTGCGGTTCTACGCGCGCCGGGGGGGCCGCGATGCGCGCTGGCGGCGCGGCGCTGGTGATCGTGGGTCGGGGCGCTTGCGCGGGCGGCGTCGCGGGCGTCGGCGGCGCGGCAGTCACCGCCGCATGCGGCGGCGTGCCGCGCGCGGGGGTTGTCGCAGCGGCCGGGGTTGCGACCGGTGCGGTCGGCGTCGGCGCGGGGGCGGCGGTTGGCGGCGCTGCGACGCTGCGCGCTGCCGACGCCAGCGCGGCCGGCGTGCCGCGCGGCGCCGGCCTGGTCGCGAACTGGAGCACGAGCGCGGCGATGCCGATCAACGCGAACGTGCCGGCGATGACGCCGTAAAGCGTGCGCTTGCCGAGGCCGTGCGCTTGCGTCGCCCGCATCCACGTCGGCGGCGCGTGGTCGGTGTCTGCGTCGGCGGTCTCGGTTGGCGGCGGCCGGGTCGCGGCGTACGCATTGCCGCTCTCGACCGCCGCAGACGCCGCGGGAGCCGGCGTCGGACTCGGCGCAGGGGGTCGATCGGGCACCGTCACTTCGCGCGCGGCTGACGGCGCGCCGGCGAAGGGCTCCTGCATCAGGTCGGGCCGCGGCGCGAGGGTGACGGCCTCGGGCGCGTCGATGTCGCCCATGAGCGCGCGGAATTCGGCGTGGTCGGCGGGACGGCGGCGCGGCTGCACCGCCAGCGCGGCATCGATCGCCGTGAGAAAGCGCTCGCTGTACAGGCCCGACGCGATCAGCGTGAGCGGACGCAGCCGGTCTTCGGTCAGGCGATCGGCCGCAGGAACCGGATCGCTTCCGGTGATCGCTGCATAGACGACGGCGGCGAGGGCGTAGAGGTCGGTCCACGGGCCACGCGTCGTCGCTGCTTCGCTGCCGTACTGCTCGATCGCCGCGTAGCCTGGCTTGAGCGCGGCCGCCGGCGTGTGGTTGATCGCCTCGATCGCGTGCGCGGCGCCGGAGAAGCCGAGCAGCACCGGCCCGAACGGCGTCAACAGGATTTCCTCGGGCCCGATGTTCTGGTGCCAAGTGCCGCCTTCGTGGAGCAGGGTGACGGCATTGAGGGTCGGCTTCAGCCACCCCCGCAGCTCGGCTTCGCTCGGCACGTGGCCGAGCTCGGCGAGGGCGGCCTTCAGCGTCGGCCCTTCGTAGTAAGGCATTGCCGTGTAGGCGGTGCCGTTCTCTTCCCAGAAGCGGTAGATCTTGACCAGCGACGGATGGTCGAAGCGCGCCAGCACGCGCGCTTCGTTGAGAAAGCTCCGCATGCCGGCCGTGACGACCTCGCGGTGACGCTCGGACGCGACGACCACGCTCGCCGATCCCTGGAGACGTCCGGCCATGGCCGCCGGCATGTATTCCTTGAGCGCGACCTTGCGCTGCAGCGCATGGTCCCAGCCGAGGTAGACGATGCTGCACGACCCCTCGCCGATCAGGCCCTTGACCTCGTATTCGCGCAGCCGCGATCCAATCGCAAGCGCGTGACCGGGCGTGCTCGGGATCGCACGCACCGCCGCGAGTTCGTGGACCGGGGTCATCGGGATCAATCAGCTCCTGTCGAGGCGGCCCTTGCGGACGGCGACCGCGGCGGCGCGCGGGCTCGGCATTGTCGCGCGAGCACCCCCGAAGGACCGTGGGCCGAGGGGCGCACGCGGCGCTACAAAGTCACGTCAACGCGCGCTGCGCGTCGTCGACGCGTGCTCAGGAAGCAGCCGCTGTGCGGCGACGGAAGAAGCCGAAGCCTTCCATCGTGAGAACGGTCTCATTCGCCTGGTTCATGACATTCCAGCGCGAGCGGATCATGCCGACCCCTGGCCGGCTCGCCAGCGCGCGCGACTCGAGCACCTCGAGCCGGACGTGGAGGACGTCGCCGGGATAGACCGGGCGCGTCCAGGTCAGCTTCTCGAGGCCAGGCGAGCCAAGGCTGGCCGACTCGAGCAGGTAGGCGTCGCACATCATGCGCATCGCCATGGCGCAGGTGTGCCAGCCGCTCGCGGCGAGGCGCCCGAACAGCGACGCTTCGGCAGCGGCGTCGTCGAGATGAAACGGCTGCGGGTCGAACTCGCGCGCGAAGGCGAGGACGGCTTCGCGCGTCACCGGATAGGCGCCGAATTCGCGCACCTGGCCGACGGGAAAATCTTCCCAGAAGAAGCGCGGGCTGGGCCCGGGCGAAGGCGGAGCGGAGGATGGAGGCACAGCGGGCTGCGTAGCAGCCCTTCAGGATAGCGAAGCGGCGCCCCGTGCGGCCGCGTGGGAGAAGAGGCAGAGCCGCTTTCAGCGACCGAAGAAGTGCCGGAACACATCGGGCTCGGTGACCTCGCGGATCGAGACGCCCTGCACGGGCTCGCGAAACGGCTGCGAGACCGCTGCCTCGTCGAGGGCGGCCGGCCGCGTCGCGTCCCAGGGCGATTCGGTGCGCACGGGCGTGCTCGGACGGACGCGCTGGGCGAGCGAGGGAAGCTCTTCCCACTCGATCGAGCCCTGCGGCAGGGCGGATCGGAACGCGTACGAGAAGTGAAGCGTGGCGGGAGCGTGGCGCATGACAGTCACCCTAGGAGGACGGCGCGACGATAGGCGGCCGAGACGCCCTCGAAGGACGGAACAGCGTCGTCCTCGCCTGCCAGATCGGCGCGGCGCGCGCGAGCCGTGACCGATTGCGCGCCGTGAGCGCATGCGCACTTCGCCATCGTTGCGGATTCGCTCGCTCCGGCTCGCCGCCACGATTCACTTCGCGTCCGCGGCGAAGCGTCGCGCGGCGTGGCGCAGATCGGCGACCCACGCCGTGTATGCGGCCGCCTTGTCGGACGGGTCGACACGCAGCAGCGCCGAAGGGTGAAGCGTGATCAGCACCTTGCGGCCGTCGCTGCGCTCGAGCCATCGACCGCGCTCGCGCAGCACCGAGACGGTGGTCCCCGTCAACTGGCGCGCCGCGGTCGCGCCGAGGGCGACGAGCGCGCCAGGGTCGACGAGCTCGATCTCGCGCTCGAGCCAGTGCAGGCACGCGGCCGCTTCCTGCTGCGCTGGCGTCTTGTGGATGCGGCGCTTGCCGCGCAGCTCGAACTTGAAGTGCTTGACCGCGTTCGTGATGTAGACCTTGTCGCGCGCGATGCCGAGCTCCTCGAGCGCGCGCGCGAGCAACTGGCCCGCGGGGCCGACGAAGGGACGCCCCTGCAGATCCTCCTGATCGCCGGGCTGCTCGCCGACGAACATCAGTCGTGCGTGCGTCGGTCCTTCGCCGCCGACCGCCTGCGTCGCGTGCTCGCCGATCGGGCATTCGCGACAGCGGTGCAGCGCCTCGCGCAGCGCCGGCAGGCTCTGCGGCGCGTCACCGCCGGGCGTCTCGGGATGACCCGGCGCGGGATGCGGCTCGGTTGCGGGGCGCCGCTTCGGATCGGG
>DASXXO010000165.1:0-11935 GCA_036503045.1 Caldimonas sp.
CTTCTTCATCTCCTCGGCCCGCGCCCAAAGCGCTCGACGGAGCCTCACGCCTCGATCGAGGCTGCGGACATTGCGAGTGCGAATGCGCCGGCCGTGCGGCTGCGTCGGGGGTGCGTGGGCGTGCGGTTTGTCTGGCCGAATTGAGGCCGAATCGGGGCCGCCCCAAAAAGGGACACCGTTCAGCCTGGAAGTGCTCCGCAAAGGAACGGCTTGAGCCGCGTTCAGATCTGAGCGTTGATCGGGAGCTCGCTCGCGCGAGCGCCGGATCAGAAGAAGTGACGAAGGCCGAGCTCGAAGCCCTTCGAGTTGCCGCCAAGGATCGGCGGGGCCATGATATTGGTTCCGCCGGCAACGGACGCGTTCGAGTGGTTGTCGTTGTTGAGCTGCGAGTACGTGCCGTACATCGCCGTCCGCTTGGACAGGTTGTACTGGTACGTCGCCGCCCACTGGTAGATCTTGTTGTCGAAGTTCAAGGGGGCAGCGAAGCTGTTGTCCAGCTTGCTGTGGCTGTAGCCGAGGTGGACTTCGCCCTGGCCGAGCGGGATCACCGTGCTGATGTGAAAGCGGTCTTCCTTCTGGTTGTCCCGCTTGTCATGATCGTAGTAGCCCATCAGCTTCAGGAAGCCGAAGTCGTAGGCGCCGCCGATGTTCCAGGTGTCCTGAGTGTTGCCGACGTTGGGCGAGTTCTTTTGTTGCGCATACGCGAATGCCACATCGAACGGACCTGCAGCGAAGCCGACCCGACCGCCGAGGTAGCGGCCGTTGTTGCTCCCTTGACCCGCCTGGCCAGGCTCGCCCGTGGCACCCATCAACTGGCCGTACCAGCCACCGATGTTGGGCGGCAGGAAGTAGCCGACCGAGTTGTCGGCGCGGACGAACGTCGTCGTCGCCAGCTGCAGGACGTGGGTCGAGTCGCCGAGGCCGTTGGTGCCGAACGCGTCGAAGATCGTGTCGTTCCAGAACGTCGGCGTGTAGTCACGGCCGAGGCGCAACTCGCCGGCGTTGCTGAACAGGCTGACGGTCGAACGACGCGTCCAGAACTTGCCGGAACCGCTAGCGGACTGGCCGGCGCCGATGTCGCCCGAGTCTGCGCCCACGCTCGAGAGCAGCAGGAAGCCGGCCTTCAGGCCGCCGCCCAGATCCTCGATGCCGCGGATGCCCAGCTGGCTGCTGTTGATACCGTCGCGGGACAGGCTGTAGCGATCGTCCTTCGTGCCTGAAGGCGTGTCGTTCTTGACATATTTGCCGCTCAGGTCGATGGTGCCGTACAGCGTGACCGACGACTGAGCCGAGGCGACGCCCGCATAAGCGCCCAGTACAGCGAGAGCGAGCAGAGATTTTTTCATTGCAACTATCTCCTAGGTTGAACAAGAGGTCCCGATCACCGAAAACCCGCGCTGGAGCAGATCAGGCGCAACCCCCTCAGCGGGAAGTTGGCCTATTGCACCAGAGCGTTCCGAGGCTGGAAAGCCTTGGCGAACAAAAAAAGGCCCTATGTTGTCTTGGCACAACGAGGATTTGACCGGGGGTTTCGAAGGTGGCGCGCTATTCTGGCTTCCCTATGCGCGACGTTCGGCTCTCCCCTGCGGACCGGCTTCTGAGCGCGTTCGACCACGCCCTGAGAGCACTCACGAGCGCGCCGCAGGCATCGCGTCCGCGGCCCGCCGCGGGCGAAGCCGGAGCGCCCCTCGACGACGCGGCGCGGCGCGAGGCCGGGGCGCTGATGCGCGTCAACCACGTCGGCGAGGTATGCGCGCAGGCCCTGTACAGCGCGCAGGCGCTGGCAACGACCGATCCCGCATTGCGTCGCCAGTTCCAGCAGGCCGCGAGCGAGGAGACCGACCATCTCGCCTGGACTGCGGAGCGGCTCGGCGAGCTCGGCGCGCGACCGAGCCTGCTCAATCCCCTCTGGTATGCAGGCGCCTTCGGCATCGGCCTGATCGCGGCGCGCGCCGGCGACCGGACCAGCCTCGGCTTTCTGGTCGAGACCGAGCGTCAAGTCGAGCGTCACCTTGACGGCCACCTCGAGCGGCTGCCCGCCGCCGATGCTGCATCGCGCGCCATCGTCGCGCAGATGAAGGACGACGAGGCGGAGCACGCGATGGCCGCCGAGCGCGCCGGCGCGACGCGCCTGGCGGCGCCGATCCGCTGGGCGATGCGCGCCGCGGCCAAGGTGATGACCACGACCGCGCACTACGTCTGATCGCCGTCCGACGCGAGCAGCTCGTAGCTGGTCGTGATCGCCGCCGTCTTGGCGAGCATGATCGTCGCCGAGCAGTACCGGTCGTGCGAAAGCGCGATCGCCCGCTCGAGCGCCTGCGCGGGAATGCCGACTCCGGCGACGATGAAGTGCAGGTGAATCGCGGTGAAGACCTTCGGATCTTGAGGCGCGCGTTCGGAGCGCACCTTGACGCGGCAGCTGCGCACGTCGTGCCGGCCGCGCTTGAGGATCAGCACGACGTCGTAGGCGGCGCACGCGCCGGTGCCGGCGAGCACCGTCTCCATCGGGCGCGGCGCGAGGTTTCGGCCGCCGCCGTCCGGCGCGCCGTCCATGGTCAGCAGATGCCCGCTGCCGGTTTCGGCGCTGAACGCCATCCCGCTTGCACTCAGCCAGTCGATCGTGCATTCCATCTTCGCGCTCCATATTGCAGTGCAGCAAAAAAACGCCTACACTGGATTTCGATCGATCCCGTGCTCCCGAACGCAGCCGTTCAGCGCGTCGACCGAACCGATTGTCTCCTCCACCTCCTTCATTGGTGGATTCGGCCCGAGGCGGCAACGCCTCGGGCCTTTTTCTGCACCGTACGCGCGCGCTGCAGGGCGCTCGACGCCATCTCGCGCGCGTATGATGCGCTGCCGCATTCCTGTCGCCGGAGACCACCCCAGGCATGGCGACCGCCACCCGCAAGCCCGCGTCGAAGCGCCCGTCCGAGCCGGCGGGCTATCTGCAGAAGATCCTCACTTCGCGCGTCTACGACGTGGCGATCCATTCGGCGTTGCACCTGGCGCCGCGTCTTTCGCACCGGCTCGGCAACGAGGTCCTGTTCAAGCGCGAGGACACGCAGCCGGTCTTCAGCTTCAAGCTGCGCGGCGCCTACAACAAGATGGCGCAGCTCGCACCGGAAGCGCTCGCGCGCGGCGTGATCTGCGCGTCGGCGGGCAACCACGCGCAAGGCGTCGCGCTCGCAGCGCGACGGCTCGGCTGCCGCGCGCTCGTCGTCATGCCGACGACGACGCCTTCGCTCAAGGTCGAAGCGGTGCGCACGCTCGGCGCCGAGGTCGTGCTGTTCGGCGACAGCTATTCGGATGCGCACGCGCACGCGCGCGCCCTCGAAGCCGAGCGCGGCCTGACCTTCGTGCACCCGTTCGACGACCCCGACGTGATCGCCGGCCAGGGCACGATCGCGATGGAGATCCTGCGCCAGCACCAGGGACCGATCGACGCGATCTTCGTCGCCGTCGGCGGCGGCGGCCTGATTTCCGGCATCGCGGCGTACGTGAAGGCAGTGCGGCCCGAGATCCGGATCGTCGGCGTACAGATGAACGACTCCGACGCGATGATCCGCTCGGTCGCGGCAGGCGAGCGCGTCGAGCTCGCCGACGTCGGGCTCTTTTCCGATGGAACCGCGGTCAAACAGGTCGGCGTGGAGACCTTTCGCCTCGCGCGCGAGCTCGTCGACGAATGGATGGTCGTCGACACCGACGCCGTCTGCGCCGCGATCAAGGACGTGTTCGAGGACACGCGCACGATCCTCGAGCCGGCCGGCGCGCTCGGCGTTGCCGCGATCAAGCAGCACGTCCATCGGCACGGCACCAAAGGCGAGACCTACGTCGCGATCACCTGCGGCGCGAACATGAACTTCGACCGCCTGCGCTTCGTCGCCGAGCGGGCCGAGTTCGGCGAGGAGCGCGAGGCGCTCTTCGCGGTGACGATCCCCGAAGAGCGCGGCAGCTTCCGGCGCTTCTGCGAGCTGATCGGGCCGCGCGCGGTGACCGAGTTCAACTATCGCATCTCGGATGCGCAGGTCGCGCACGTCTTCGTCGGCATCGCGACCGTCGACCGCGCCGAATCGGCGCTGCTCGCACGCGAGTTCGAGTCGCACGGCTTTCCCGCCCTCGACCTCACCGGCGACGATCTCGCCAAGGAACACGTGCGCCACATGGTCGGCGGACGGAGCGCGCTCGCGCACGACGAACGGCTCTACCGCTTCGTCTTTCCGGAGCGCCCTGGCGCGCTGATGCGGTTCCTCTCGAGCATGCCCGGCGGCTGGAACATCAGCCTGTTCCACTACCGCAACCAAGGTGCCGACTACGGCCGCATCCTGGTCGGCATGCAGGTGCCGAGCGCAGACGACGAGCGCTTCCGCGAGTTCCTGGCAACGCTGGCGTATCCGTGCGCCGACGAAACGGCCAACCCGGCGTACCGGCTCTTCCTCGCCTGAGGCGCTCGGCGCCCGCTACTGCGTCAGCAGGCGTCCGTTGTCGCTCGGCGGCTGAGCAGTGGTCGGCAGGGCGGGCGGCAGCAGCGCCGGCGGTGCCGTCGGGGGCAAGGGCTGGATCGGCGGCTGCGGTGTCGGAGCGATGCCGGCCCCGACGGCGGGAGCAGGCGGCACCGTCCGAAACGATGGGGCCGGCGTCACCAGAGCGCCCGTGCCCACCGGCGGCAGCACGCCCGAGTTCGGCGGAGGAAGCGCCGGCAACTCGAGCAGAACGCTGCGCGCGCCTTGCGCCGGGCCGAGCGACGCGGTGCGCAGGCCCACCGACTGAAGGATCAGATCGCTGTCGAGGCGTGCCCCGACAGCGTACGGCCGGGCCGGCTTGCCGTCGACGGCGATCAACGCGACGCCGCCTCCGGGCTCGGTCTGCATGGCGCCGGAGCGCGGCGCCATGACGCCGATCAGGCGAAAGCGCGAAGGCGCTTCCGGCGTCGGCTGCGTGGCCGCAGCGGTACGCTGCGGCGCGCCGAACAGGCGGCCGAGATCGCCGCGGACCGCGACCGAGTTGCCGACCGCGACCGCATAGGGCGGCACCTGGGGCGGACTCGCCGCCAAGCGCAACGCCCAGAACACCGCGCTGGCGGCGACGAGCGACCAGATCACGAATGCCGACAGGCGGGCGAGCATGCGACGATTATCATTGAACGCTTTGCCCTTCCGGGCGTCGGAGCGGTAGAACCGCACGGGACGAAGATGGCGATGCAAGTGCGAATCGGACGACTCCGCGGGCGTGGCTTCACGCTGATCGAGCTCATGGTGGTGCTCGTCATCATCGGCGTGCTGGCCGCGCTGATCGTCCCCAACATGCTCGACCGCGCCGACGACGCGCGGGTCACCGCGGCGCGCACCGACGTCAACAACCTGATGCAGGCGCTCAAGCTCTACAAGCTCGACAACCTGCGCTATCCGACCAGCGAGCAGGGCCTGCAGGCGCTGGTCGCGAAGCCGACGGTCGGTCCGATCCCGCCGAACTGGCGTCCGTACCTCGACAAGCTGCCGAACGATCCCTGGAAGAACCCGTACCAGTACGCGAACCCCGGGCTGAAGGGCGAGATCGACGTCTACAGCTTCGGCGCCGACGGCGTCGCCGGCGGTGAAGGGAAGAATGCCGACATCGGCTCCTGGCAGTAGCGGGGACGGCGTATCGCCGACCCCGCTTGCGGGGCACAGATTCGCTCCCTCCCCGCTTCGCTCCCCTCCCTCAGAGAGGGAGGGGCCGGCCCCGCTGGGGCCGTTTTTTTCGATGTCGCTCCCGCGCGCGCGCTCGGACGGCTTCACCTTGATCGAGCTCATGATCGTCGTGGTCGTGATCGCGATCGCGACGGCGGTCGCGAGCCTTGCGCTGCGCGATCCGGCGACCTCCAAACTCGAGCACGAGGCGGCGCGCTTGGCATCGCTCCGCGAGTCGGCGCGCGCCGCGGCGCGCGCCGACGGCACCGCCGCGCGTTGGGAGCCGCTCGCCGAGCAGGCCGACGGCAGCGGCTTTCGCTTCGTCGGGCTCCCCGCGACGGCGCCGCTGCCGACGCACTGGCTCGACGCCGGCACGTCTGCGCAGGTGATCGGCGCGAGCGCGGTCGTCCTCGGCCCCGAGCCGCTGATCGGTGCGCAGCGAATCGTCCTTCGCCTCGACGACCACCGCCTCACGCTCGTCACCGACGGGATCGGGCCTTTCATCGTCGACCAGGGCGGCGCCACGCCATGACCGGATCCGGCCCGCTCCGCGGGCGCGAGCGCGAGCGCCGATCGCGCGGGCGCGCTTCGACCGGGGCGCGGGTGCGCGGCTTCACGCTGATCGAAGTCCTGGTCGCGCTCGCAATCGTCGCGGTCACCCTCGGCGCGGGGATCAAGGCGGCCGGCTCGCTCACCTCCAACACCGCGCGCCTGACCGAGGTGACTGCGGCGCAGTGGTGCGCCGACAACCAGCTCACCGCGCTCAAGCTCGCGCACCAGTATCCGGACATCGGCGACGGCGACTTCACGTGCGAGCAGCTCGGCCGCAGCTACGCCGGCAAGCTCGTCGTGCGGCCGACACCGAACCCGAATTTCCGGCGCGTCGACGCACGCATCCTCGATGCGGAGGGGCGGCAGATCCTGCTGCTCTCGACCGTTCTCGGGCGCTTGTGATGGACCGGCGCGACGCGCCGTTGCGCGGCTTCACCCTGATCGAGGTGCTGGTCGCGATGGTCGTGATGGCGATCATGTCGCTGATCGCCTGGCAAGGGGTCGACGGCATCGCCCGAGCGCGCGAACTGAACCAGGTCCGCCTCGAGCAAGTGCTTCGCCTCGAGACCGTCGTCGCGCAATGGGAGCAGGACCTGGCGGCGCTGCAGGAGACGACCGCCGTGCCTGCGCTCAGCTGCGACGGCCAGAGCGTGCGCCTGACGCGGCGCGCCGAGGGTGGGCTGCAGGTCGTTCTCTGGTCGCTCAGGCCAGACGGCGCGGCCTCGGTCTGGCAGCGCTGGGCCGGCCCGCCGACGACGACGACGCACGGGCTGCAGGACAGCTGGTTGCGCAGCCAGCAGTTCCAGGGCAGCGAGAACGGACAGTTGCGCGCGCTCGAGGGGCTCGACAGCTGGCAGGTCTACTTCTTCCGCGGCAACGGGTGGTCGAATTGCCAGTCGACCGGCGACCTCGCCCCGCTCAGTCTGGTCACCCCGGTCAGCCCGGTCAGCCCGGTCAGCCCGGTCGCCGCGTCGGCCGCCGCGTCGGCGCCCCGGTCGGCCCCCCCGGTGGTCGCCGCACCGCAGCGCGAGCTGTTGCCGACCGGCGTGCGCGTCGTGCTCGCCTTCGCTCCGGGCAGCGGCCTCGCGGGCAACCTGACGCGCGACCTCCTCATCGCCCCATGACGGCGCATGGCCTTCCGAAAAGCGGCCCGAGCGGGGCCGGCCCCTCCCTCATGGAGGGAGGGAAGCGAAGCGGGAAGGGAGCAGCCCTGGCGAGCAACGTGGCCCCTCAGGGACCGCTTCGCGCGCAGTCGGGGGTCGCGCTGCTCACCGCGATGATCATCGTCGCCTTGGTCGCGACGCTCGCCGGCTCGATGGTCTGGCAGCAGTGGCGCGCGATCCAGGTCGAGGCGGCGGAACGCGCGCGCACGCAATCGGCGTGGATCCTCTCGGGCGCGCTCGACTGGGCGCGGCTGATCCTGCGCGAGGACGCGCGCAACGGCCCCATCGATCACCTCGGCGAGCCGTGGGCCGTTCCGCTCGCCGAAGCCCGCCTCTCGACCTTCCTCGCCGCCGACAAGGACAACACCGACGACGCACCCGACGCGTTCCTCTCCGGCGCGATCACCGATGCACAGGCGCACTACAACCTCACCAACCTCGTCAACGGCAACCGCGTCGATCCGCTCGAGGTCGCGGTGCTGCAGCGGCTCTGCGAGACGGTCGGCGTCTCGGCCGACGTGGCGACGCGGATCGCCTCTGCACTGCGCGACGCCGCACCGCCGATGCCCGCAGCGTCGATGCCCGCAGCGTCGATGCCCGCAGCGTCGAGCACGAGCGGCGTCGCCGATGCGCCGCCCGCACCGGCCGACCCGCCGCTGATGCCGCGCTCGGTGCGCCAGCTCGGCTGGCTCGGGATCGATCCCCAGGCATTGCGCCTGCTCGAACCGTACGTCGTGATCCTGCCCGAGAAGGCGTGGGTCAACGTCAACACCGCGCCGCGCGAAGTGCTCGCCGCCGCGATCGCGGGTCTCGACCTCGCGACGGCGGAGCGGATCGTGCAGGCGCGCCAGCGCGCCCCGCTGAAGTCGATCGCCGACCTGCAGGCGCTCGCGCCGGGGCTGCCGGCCGGCAGCTTCGAGCGCCTGATGGTCGGCTCGAGCTTCTTCGAGGTGCGCGGCCGGCTTCGCTTGGGCGACGTCGTCCTCGAGCAGCGCTCGCTCGTGCAGCGGCGCGGCCTCGATGTCGTCGTGCTGCAGCGCGAGCGGATCTCGGCGCGCGAGCAAGCGGGCTCGTAAAGGTCGGCAAAGCGAGAACCAGTACGGCGATTTCGCTCCAAGATGCCCTCCTAAGTCCTTGATTGCCAAGGGCTCGGCGTCGAGACCTCCCTAGAATCCGCTAGCCCTTCGCCGCTTCGCATGTCGACCCTCGTGCTCCAGCTCCCCGAACGCCTGCGCCTGCGCGCCGGCGCGGCCGACGCGCCCGGCGCCAACCCAGCGCGTCGGCGCGAGTACACCTACGTCACGAGTGGCGACGGCATCGAGCTCGAGGCGCAAGGCCATGCGGCTGCTGCATTGCTGCCGAGCCGCTCGGTCGTGATCGCCGTCATTCAGGAAGCCGACGTCAGCTGGCACCGCATCACGATGCCGAAGGCGCCGGCTTCGCGCTTGCGCGCAGCGCTGGTCGGGGTGCTCGAGGAAGCCCTGCTCGACGATGCCGATGCGGTCCACCTCGCAGTCGCGCCGCTCGCCGTCGCCGGCCAGCCGACCTGGGTCGCAGCGGTCGACAAGGCTTGGCTGCAGGACGAGCTCGCGGCCCTCGAAAAGGCCGGCGTGTTCGTCGACCGCGTCGTGCCGATGGCCTGGCCCGACGACCCGCCTGCGGGCCACTTCCATGCGCCGGCGAGCGGCGTCGGCACCGTCGAAGGAGCGGTGCTGACCTGGGCGAGCGTCGACGGCGTCGCGACGGTGCGCCTCGACGGCGGCCTGGCACGCGCGCTCGTTCCGCAGCCCGCACCACCGGCGACGCGCTGGACCGCGGCGCCGATGGCCGCCGCCGCGGCCGAGCGCTGGCTCGGCGCGCCGGTCAACGTGATGCCGACCGAGCAGCGCCTGCTGCAGGCCGGGCGCAGCCTCTGGAACCTGCGCCAGTTCGATCTCGCGCGGCGCACGCGCGGCGCGCGCGCGATCGGCGACTGGATGCGCCAGCTCATGAGCCCGGCGTGGCGTCCGGTGCGGATCGGCTTCGCCCTGCTCGTCGCCGCACAGATCGTCGGCCTCAACCTCTGGGCGTGGCACCAGAAGAGCGCCGTCGAGTCGCGCCGCGCCGCGATCCAGGTGATCGTCAAGAAGACCTTCCCGCGCGTCGGCGAGGGCGACGTGCAGCGCGACGCCGCAGCCGTGATGCTGCGCGAGACGCAAGCGCTGCGCACGCTCGCCGGCAAGGCGGGCGACGCCGACCTCGAGCCGATGCTGCAAGCCGCCGCGGCGGCGTGGCCGGGTGAGCGGCCGCCGGTCGAGAACCTGCGCTACGAGTCCGGCAAGCTCACGCTCAGCGCGAACGGCTGGAGCGACGCGCAGATCGAGCAGTTCCGCTCGGTGCTCCGACCCGCCGGCGTCCGTGTCGATGCCAGCGAAGGCCGCCTCATCCTCACCCGCGCGCGCGGGGCCTCGGCCTGATGGGCAGCGACGGCGTCGCGACCGTGCCGCCCGGCGTCGCCGGCGCGCGCCAGCAGGCCGGCCAGTTCTGGCAAGCGCGCGCGCCGCACGAGCGCCAGCTGATCGTCGCGATGGCGGTCGCGGTGGCAGTGCTGATCGTTTGGCTGATCGCAGTCCAACCGGCGCTGCGAACACTGCGCGAGACGCCCGCCGAGCTCGACCGGCTCGACACCCAGCTGCAGCAGATGCAGCTCGCCGCGCTCGAGAGCACGACGCTGCGCGCCGCCTCGCCGGTGCCGCCGCAGCAGGCCGCGGAGGCGCTGCGCGCGGCGACCGAGCGGCTCGGCGGCAAGGGCAAGATCGCGCTGCAAGGCGATCGCGCGGTCCTCACGTTTTCCACCGTCCCGTTCGAGAGCCTGCGCAACTGGATCGTCGAGGCGCGCAGCGCGGCACGCGCGCGGCCGATCGAAGCGCAACTGCTGAAGGGCGCAGCGGGCTACAGCGGCTCGATCACGGTCGTGCTCTCGGGGACTTCGTGATGGCGACCCGCAAGCGCATCCCGCAGCTCTGGTCGCCGACGGTCGGGACGACCGGCTGGAGCGAATCGACGCTCGCCGAGAAGGCGTGGGTCGAAGCGCGCGGCGCGACCGTGCGCTGGGCGATCGTCGGCGCGATCCTCGGCGTGCTCGTCGGCCTCGTCGTGTTCGCGCCTGCCTCATGGCTCGCCGGCGCGATCGTGGCGGCGACCGGCCAGCGCCTGATCCTCGCCGACGCGCGCGGCACCATCTGGTCGGGCAGCGCCGTCGCGGTGCTCGCCGGCGGACCCGACAGCCGCGACGCGACCTACCTCCCCGGCCGCCTCGAATGGACGCTCAGGCCGCGCTGGTACGGCGTCGACGTGGCGGCACGTCAGGAGTGCTGCCTGAACGGCACCGCGACAGTCCAGATCCGCCCCGGCCTCGGCCGCATCCGCGCCACGCTCGTGCCGCGCACCGACTGGGTCGGCCAGTGGCCGAGCGCCTGGCTCGGCGGCCTCGGCACGCCCTGGAACACGCTCCAGCTCGGCGGCAGCTTCCGGCTGCTCTCGCCGGGCGTGACGATCGAGTCGGTCGAGGGCCGCTGGCGCCTCGAGGGCAAGGTCGATCTCGTCCTCGACGGCGTATCGTCGCGCCTGACCACGCTCGACACCCTCGGCAGCTACCGCGTGTCGCTCAGCGGCGGCGGCGCCAGCAACACCCCGACGCTGCTCACGGTGACGACGCAGGACGGCCCGCTGCAGCTGAGCGGCAACGGCACCTGGGGTCCGGGCGGCGTCAAGTTCCGCGGCGAGGCGCGCGCGGCGCCCGCCGACGAGCCGGCGCTGTCGAACCTTCTCAACATCATCGGTCGGCGCGACGGCGCGCGATCGATCATTTCGATCGGATGAGAATGACCTCACCCTCGCGCGCGAACTGGCCGCGCAAGACCGGCGCCACGGCGATCGCGGCGGCGCTCGTCGTCGGCTCGGCGCCGATGGGTGATGCGCTCGCGCAAGGCGCGACGCCGCGCTTTCGCGGCGAGCCGGTGACGCTCAACTTCGTCAACGCCGACATCGAGGGCGTCGCGCGCGCGATGTCGGCGATCCTGCGCCAGCAGTTCATCGTCGATCCGCGCGTGCGCGGCACGATCACGCTCTACAGCGAAGAGCCGCTGACGCCGCGCGAGGCGTACTTCAACTTCCTCGCCGCGCTGCGTGGACTCGGCTTCACGGTGGTCGAGGTGAACGGGCTGTTCAAGGTCGTGCCCGAAGCCGACGCGAAGCTGCAGACCGGCACGGTCTCGGTCGGCGAGCCGGGTAAGCGCGGCGACCAGATCATGACCCAGATCTTTCGCCTCAATCACGAGAACGCGAACAACCTGGTGCCGGTGCTGCGGCCGCTGATCAGCCCGAACAACACGATCAACGCGAACCCCGGCAACAACACGCTGGTGATCACCGACTACGCGGACAACCTGCAGCGCCTGGCCAAGGTCATCGCCGCGCTGGACACGCCCGGCACGAGCGACGTCGAGATCGTGCCGCTGAAGTTCGCGATCGCCTCCGACCTGGCTGCGCTGGCGCAGAAGCTGGTGGACGGCA
>DASXXO010000166.1:0-6768 GCA_036503045.1 Caldimonas sp.
GCATAGACGACAACGCTTCGGCCTGGGTCGCGGGCAGCGAGCAGCCACGCGACGAGGATCCCGAAGACGGCGGCGAGGCACGCTGCCTCGACCCACGGCACGAACTCGCGATAGAGCGCGGTCGATGTGGTGTCGCTGCCGAGACCCCCGAGCAGTGGCGTCGCCGCGAACGCGATCACCGCCAGCGCGAGCGCGACCGCGACCTGTCGGTTCCAGGCCCGCGCTTCGAGCTTGTCGAGTGCAAGGGCCGCAAGAATCGCGAGCGCCGGGTAGACCGGCAAGATGTAGCCGGGCAGCTTCGAGCTCGAGGCGCTGAAGAACAGGAAGATCGTCACCGCCCAGGTAGCAAGGAGCAGGGCCGGCCGGAAGGCCTGACCGCGTGACTCGTCGCGCACCGCGATCGCCACCCTGCGTGACAGCCCGAGCCAGGGCAGGAACCCGGCAGCCAGCTGCGGGATGAAGAACCACCAGGCAGCGTCGCGATGGTGGACTGTCGAGAGGTAGCGTTGCAAATGCTCGTGGATGAAGAAGAAATTCGCGAACTCCGGGTTGCGCAGCGACACCACGACGAACCAGGGCGCGGCCAACGCCAGCATGAGGACGGTGCCGCTCAGCAGGTGGATGCGGCGCCAGATCGCGAAGTCGCGCGACAGCACCGAATAGACGATCAGCACGATCCCGGGGAGGACGACGCCGATGAGCCCCTTGGTCAGGACCGCGACTGCCATCGCGGTCCACGACGCCCACATCCAGAGGCGCCTTCCGCTTGCCGTGGTCGAAGGGTGCTGCGCGATCAGCACGCCTGCGAGCACGAACGTCAACGCGGCCGACACTCCCATGTCGAGCGAATTGAAGTGACTCGCCAGGTTCCAACCCGGGGCCGCCAGGAGGACAAGCGCCGAGTAGAGCGCCGCGCGGCGGCCGAACCAGCGGTGCGTGGCGAGCGCCGTTATCAGCAGCGCGGCAGCGCCGCTGCACGCGACCCAGAGCCGGGCCTGCCATTCGCCAACTCCGAAGACGCCGAAGGCGAGCGCCGTCATCCAGAGCTGGAAAGGCGGCTTTTCGAAGTACTTGAGGCCGTCGTAGCGGATCGTCACCCAGTCGCCGCTCGCGAGCATCTCGCGGGCGATCTCGGCGTAGCGTCCTTCGTCGGCCGGCAGCAGATGGCGCGCGTCCAGAGTCAGGAACCACAGGCATGCGATCAGGCAAACGCCGATCGCGCCCACGATTCGCCGTTGCGTCTCCGACGCCCGTGGCGCGTCCGCGAAACGCTCGTCCCCGGGCAGCCCCATAGCGGCAGGCATCAGCTCTGCACGGTCATCCGCTGCCAAGGATGCACTTCACATGCCGCCATGCGGGTCCGAACCTCTGCACATCAGTGAACGTTGCATCTTACCGTCCCGTCCTCATCCGGCGCCTAGTCGCTCCTCCTGCGGCACCGAACCGCTGGCGGCGATCGGCTCGGTCGCGCGCCCGGCGGCGACCCAGGCGTCGAGCCCGCCGGCCAGCGGGCGGGCGCGGACGAGCCCCTGCGCGACGAGCGTCGCAGCAGCGCGCGCCGCCGAGACTTCGTTGGGGCAGTTGCAGTAGACGACGATCTCGCGGTCGCGCGCGAGCTCGGCGGCCCTGGCGCCGATCTCGCTCAGGTGGATCGAGATCGCGCCGGGGATGCGCCGCGCGTCGACCTGGGTGCCGGCATCCGAGCGCACGTCGATGACGATCGGACCGCGGCCCTGCTCGATCAGCGCGTGCAGCTCGTCGATGCCGATGCGCGGGATCTCGAGCTCGCGCAGGAAGCGCGTGCGCTTCCAGTAGCGCAGGGCGATCAGCGCGCCGATCGCGAGGACGATGACGGCGGTCGCGATCTCGCCAGTGCTGGCCATGATCTCGAAGACCTCTTGGATCTGATCGCTGAAGATCATGCCGAGCGCCATGAAGGCGATCGTCCACGCCGCTGCGGCGACCACCTCGAACGCCAGGAAGCGCGCTGACGACATGCCGAGTGCGCCGGCCATCGGCGCTGCGACCACCGAGACGCCGGGGACGAACTTGGCAGCGATGAGCGAGCTGCCGCCCCAGGCGGTGATCAGCGATTCGCTCTGGCGTACGCACGAATCCGGCGAGAGCGAGATCCGGCACAGCTGCTTCATCACGCGGTAGCCGTAGCGTCGCCCGGCGAGGAACCACACCCCGTCGCCGATCACGTTCGCGACGATCGACGTGGCGAGCGCGGCGACGATCGACATCTGTCCGGCGACGACGAGGCTGCCGGCAACGACGAGGAGTGGCGACGCGGGGACCGGCGCGCCGATGCGTGCCGCCAGCGTCGCCGCGAAGACGATCAGCGCGCCATGGCCGACGAGGAGAGCGACGAGGTCATGCATCGAGCCCGCATTGTCCAGCGCTTCGGGCCGCTCTTCGACCAGCCGCGCCGCCGATCCGCTGGCGCGATGCTTTTAGCGCTCGCCCCGCGCTCTACGACGCCGCGCGGCCCTGGGCCGATGCCGGACGCTCGCGGGCGGCGCGGTGCGAGATCGTGACCGGCACGTCGTCGTAATCGGAGCGCCGGAGGCTCCCGTCGCGCAGCGCGGCCGCCACCTCGGTCTTGACCTCGGAGCGGGTCACGGTGGGTGGGCGCGGTGTCTCGGCGCCGCCCGGGTTGTAGGTGCGGTTGCGCAGCGGGCCGACCAAGGTGTTCGCCTTGCGTGCGGCGTTCATGTCGGCGATCACCTCGCCACGCGTCTTCGTCGACTTTCCTTCGAAGTCGTGCGCCCCGAAGTCGTAGTCGTGGTTGCGCAGCGTCCCGCTGGCGACAGCCTGCCGGTAGTCGGCGCGCACCTGTTCGCGCGAGAGCGGCTGGGCCTCGTCGCCGTAGGCGAGGCTGCTGGCGACGGCGAGTGAGAGCGTGGCGGCGAATAGCAGTCTGGCGTTCATGAGGAAGTCCCTTTGAGTAGCGACGAAACCAATGTAGTCATTGCTTCTCAAGGAATAAAGGAGCTATTCTTCAATACGGTATTGCCGAAATCGAAAGGATCCGGAGAAACCATGGACAGGCTGCATTCGATGCGCGTGTTCGCGCGGGTGGTCGACGAGGGCAGCTTCGCGAACGCGGCGCGCAGCCTGAACGTCTCGGCGGCGGTCGTGACGCGGCTCGTTGCCGACCTCGAGGAGCACCTTGGTGCGCGCCTGATGAACCGCACGACGCGCCGGCTGTCGCTGACCGACACCGGCGAGGCGTACCTCGAGCGCATCCGCCACGTGCTGACCGAGATCGACGAAGCCGAGGCGCTCGCCTCGGCATCGAACGCCGAACCCCGCGGCCACCTGCGCGTGCTCTGGTCGCCGGCTTTCGCGGTCCATCAGCTCGCCAAGCACCTGAAGCAGTTCCGCGACCGCTATCCGCGCGTGATGATCGAGCTGAGCGTTCCCGGACCGGTCGAGACGGTCGACGAGACCTACGACGTGACGATCCTGAGCGAAGGCCGCCGCAAGATCGACGGCAGCTTCATCGCACGCCGCCTCGCGCGCTCCGAGGTGGTCGCCTGCGCCGCGCCCGAGTACCTCGACGCACGCGGTCGCCCCAAGCATCCGCGCGAGCTCGTCGGCCACGAGGCGATGGTGCCGGCGTTCGTCCGCGATGTGACGTTCCAGACGCAGAGCGCCGGGTCAGGTCCGGTCGAAAGCTTCACCATCGGACGGCCGCTCGCCGGCCTGAGCACAATCCACACCGATTCGCTCTACGCGGCCGCGCTTGCCGGCATGGGGATCACCGCGCTGCCTTCGTTCGTGGCCGCCGACGCGCTGCTCGAGAACGCGCTCGAGCGCGTGCTGCCGAAATGGCACCTCGACAGCACGATGCTGTACGCGGGAATGCCGACGAGGAAGCACGTCCCCGCACGCACCCGGGCGTTCGTCGACTTCCTGGTCGAGATCTTCGGCGGCGAGGATCGCGATCCGTGGCTGGCGGCCGCGGGATGTCCGACGCAGGTCTCGCCGCCGCCGAAGTCGGCGCCCCGACGCGCGCGCGGCGCCGGCGCGCTCGCAGGCGTCGCCTGACGGCCTGACCTGCTCGTTTGGCGAGGTCGGCGCATCTGCGGGCTTGCACAGCGCGCACGAGCTCCTAGATGCTGTCTTCATGGGTGCGACCGATCCGTTCCTTCTCGATGCCTACTCGCAGACCGTGAGCGGCGTCATCGAGCGCGCGAGCCCGAGCGTCGCCGCGGTGCGGGTCGGCGGATCGGACGCTGCGCTCGGCAACGGCTCCGGCTTCGTCTTCACGTCCGACGGCTATCTGCTGACGAACTCGCACGTCGTTCGCGCCGGTCGGCCGACTGGTGTCCCGAAGCCCGAGCTGCGCTACTCCGTGGTGCTCGGCGACGGAATGGAGTCGGACGCGGCGTGGGTCGGCGACGACCCCGACACCGACCTCGCGCTGCTGCGCGTCGGCGCCGGCGCGCGGACGTCGCTGCAGCCGCTCGCGCTCGGCAGATCGAGCGCGCTCAAGCGCGGCGAGATCGCGATCGCGATCGGCAATCCGCTCGGCTTCGAGCACACCGCCACCGCGGGCATCGTCAGCGCGCTCGGACGCAGCATGCGCGCCAGCACCGGGCGGCTGATCCCCGACGTCATCCAGACCGATGCTGCGCTCAATCCGGGCAACTCGGGCGGCCCGCTCCTCAACGCGCGCGGCGAAGTGATCGGCGTCAACACGGCGATCATCCGCGGCGCGCAGGCGATCTCGTTCGCGATCGCGATCGACACCGCGCAATGGGTCATCCCGCAGCTGATGCGGCACGGCCGGATTCGGCGCGGCTACCTCGGGCTCGCCGGCCAGACCGTCGCGATCGATCGTCGCGTCGTGCGCTTCCACGAACTCGGCCAGTCGCACGGCGTGCGTGTCGTCTCGGTCGACCCGCACAGCCCCGCGGCACGCGCCGGGCTGCACGAAGGCGACACCGTGCTCGGCATCGACGGCATCGCGATCGAGTCAGTCGACGCACTGCACCGCGTCCTCGACGAGAGTCGCATCCAGCGCGACTGCGCCCTGAAGTTTCTGCGCGGCCACGCCGCCCCGGAGGCGCTGTTTGTCACCGTCCGGCCGAGCGAGCGTCCCGGCTGACGCGAACGAAGCGGTCTGGCGGCGCCGTCGATTACGTCTTGACGTAGACCGACTTGACGTTGACGAATTCGCGGATGCCGTCGCGCGCGCACTCGCGGCCGAACCCGGAATGCTTGACGCCGCCGAACGGCAGGCGCGGGTCGGAGCGTACGTTGTCGTTGACGAAGGCGAGGCCGGCATCGAGCTCTTCGGCGGCGATCCGCTCGCCGCGCGCGAGGTCGCGCGTCAGCACTCCCGAGCCGAGGCCGAACTCGCTGTCGTTGGCGATCGCGATCGCGTCGCGCTCGTCGGCCGCCTCGATCACGGCGGCGACCGGGCCGAATACCTCTTCGTCGTGCGCCGGCTGGCCGCGCACGACGTCGGCGAGCACCGTCGGCGGGTACCACGCGCCGCGCCGATCGGGAACGACGCCGCCGAGCAGCAGGCGCGCTCCGCCGCGAACGCTGGCCTCGACCTGCGCGTGGATCTGATCGCGCGCGGCGACGCTTTGCATCGGGCCGAGCTTGGTGTGCGGATCGCGCGGGTCGCCCATCTCGTAGCCGCGCATCGCCGCCACGAGCGCATCCTCGAAGGCGCGCCGCACCGCGCGGACGACGACGAAGCGCTTGCCGGCGATGCAGCTCTGGCCACCGTTGACCATGCGCGCCGCGGCGCAGACCTTCGCCGCCGCGCTGATGTCGGCGTCCTCGAGGACGACGTAGGCATCGGCCCCGCCGAGCTCGAGCACGCATTTCTTGAGGACCGCGCCTGCGGCTGCGGCGACGCTCCGCCCGGCAGCGACGCTTCCGGTCAGCGTGACGGCCGCGATGCGGTCGTCGCGGATGAGCGCCTCGACACCCGCGCTCGGAACCAGCACCGTGCTGAACAGGTGCTCGGGAAAGCCGGCCTCGCGAAACACCGACTCGATCGCGATCGCGCAGCCCGGGACGTTGCTCGCGTGCTTGAGCACGCCGCCATTGCCCGCCATCAGCGCCGGCGCGGCAAAGCGGAAGACCTGCCAGAACGGGAAGTTCCACGGCATGACGGCGAGCACGACGCCGAGCGGATTGCAGGTGACGAATGCCTTCGCACCGTCGATCGCGACCGACTCGCGCGCCAGGTAGCCCGCAGCGTTGTCGGCGAAGTGCTCGCACGCGGTCGCGCACTTGTCGACCTCGGCGCGGCCGTCGCTCACGGGCTTGCCCATTTCGGCGGTCATGATCGCGGCGAACTGCTCGCGCCCTTCGCGCAGCACGCCGGCCGCCTTCTTCATCGCGCGCGCGCGCTCGTCGAAGCCGGTGCGGCGCCAGCCGCGCTGCGCATCGGCGGCAAGGCCGACGATGCGCGCGGCGTCCTCCGTGTTGTGGCCCTGGACCGTCGCGCCGGGCTCGAGGCTCGCAGGGTTGGTCGTCGCGAAGACCGGGCGCGTGGTCGTGGTGCTCATGGCGAGAAGCTCCGTTTGGCCGGGAAGGATCGGCGGCAGGCGAACCATCGTCGCGACTTCGCCGTTCCCCCACGGTCGTCAGTGTCATGCATGATCGAAGCTTCCGAACTTAGGAAGTGCGTGCTCGACACCCATGGACAGCCGTCTGCAGGACAAGCTCCTGATCCGCGAGCTGCTCGAGCGCTGGGTCGTGTGGCGCGACGCCGGCGACTGGGAGCGCTTCGCC
>DASXXO010000167.1:0-7203 GCA_036503045.1 Caldimonas sp.
GCCGTGTCTACAATCTGCCAGCATTGTAGTGAAGGCACCAGCCCGGCCGTGAGCGACCCCAAGACCTGGATGTGCCTGATCTGCGGTTGGATCTACGACGAGGCGGCGGGAGACCCGGAACACGGTCTGGCACCGGGGACGGCTTGGGCCGATATCCCGATGAACTGGACGTGCCCGGAGTGCGGCGCGCGCAAGGAAGACTTCGAGATGGTGCAGATCTGATCGGTCCCCCGCATGCGCGCCGGCAACGGCTCTCTTGTGGGCCGATTCCAGGTCGTTGAGGAGAACGTCAGGTGACGACGAACGGGGCCGAAGCGGAAACTGCCGGGTTGAAGGTGCTCGTCATCGATGACAGCAACACCATCCGGCGCAGCGCCGAGATCTTCCTGAAGCAGGGTGGCTACGAGGTCCTCCTCGCCGAGGACGGCTTCGATGCGCTCTCCAAAGTCAACGACCACGACCCGGACCTGATCTTCTGCGACATCCTGATGCCGCGCCTCGATGGCTACCAGACCTGCGCGATCATCAAGCGCAACGTCAAGTTCGCGGGCGTGCCGATCATCATGCTGTCATCGAAGGACGGCCTGTTCGACAAGGCGCGCGGCCGCATGGTCGGCTCCGAGGACTACCTGACCAAGCCCTTCACCAAGGACCAGTTGCTGACCGCGGTGCAGCAGCACCGCCGTGCCGCTTGAACCAAGACCCTTCTTCGTGATCACGAGTGCGCGGCCTGGCCCGGCGCGCGCGCCGCGCGAGCGCTAGTCGCGCGAGGCGCCTGAGGACCGAACCATGCCGATCCAGAAAATCCTGCTCGTCGACGACTCGAAGACCGAGTTGCACCACCTCTCCGACCTGCTCGGCAAGAGCGGCTTCACGGTGCGCACCGCGGAGAACGGCGAAGAGGCGATGCGGCGGCTCGGCGAGGAAAAGCCCGACCTGATCCTGATGGACGTCGTCATGCCCGGCCAGAACGGGTTCCAGCTGACGCGCGCGATCACCCGCGACCCGCGCTTCTCGACCGTGCCGGTGATCATGTGCACGAGCAAGAACCAGGAGACCGACAAGGTCTGGGGCATGCGCCAGGGCGCGCGCGACTACATCGTCAAGCCGGTCGATCCCGCCGAGCTGATGGCCAAGATCCGCGCCTTCGACTGACTCCTGCATGGCGAACAAGCAGGCCCTTCGCGACCTCCAGAGCCGGCTGGCCGAACGGCTGCAGGCCGCCCGCACCGAGCCGCTCGCCAAGTCCTGGCTCGCGGTCGAGTGCAACGCGCGCGGGTTGCTCTTTCCGCTCAAGGAGGCCGGCGAGATCTTCCCGCTCGCGCCGATGGTTCCGGTGCCGCACAGCCACCACTGGTTCCTCGGCGTCGCCAACCTGCGCGGCCACTTGCACGGCGTCGTCGACCTGGCGGCCTTTCTCGGCCTGAAGACCGGCGACGCGCCGCGCGACCAGGCCCGGCTGGTCGGCTTCAACCAGTCGCTCGACCTCAATTGCGTGCTGCTCGTCGATCGGCTGGCGGGCCTGCGCAGCGAGGACGAGCTGACCGCCGCCGCGGTCGATTCGGGCGAGCGTCCCACCTTCGCGGGCGGGCGCTTTCGCGACGCTTCGGCGCGCGTCTGGCAGGAGCTGCATCTGGCCGAGCTCGCTGCGGACGAGTCGTTCCTGCGCATCGTCGGCTAAAGATGACTGTCCCCACGCCGACGGCACTACGGTAAGAGGTCCATATGAGCTTCGTGAACAAGATCAAAAAAGGCTGGGGTCAGCGCGCAGGCGACGACGATCACGCGCTCGATGGCGACGTTGCAGTGGCCGACGACTATCACCCCCGTCGCGGCATCGCGCGTGCGGCGACCGACCTGCCGCTCGGCGACACGGAGGCCGGAGCCGCTTTCGACGCGATGCAGCAGGCCGGCGAAGGCAAGGCGCAGTCTTCTTCGATCATCTCGGAGGCCGTGCCGTCGGGACTCGCCGACTTCACCGAGACCCGCCTGCAGGACGCCGATTCGGGCGCCGCGCCGCTCGGCACGGCGTTGCCGCTGATCGGCGAGCGCCCGGCCGCCGAGCAGCAGCGCATCCTGCTCGTGATGCTCGCGCTGGGCCTGGTCGGCCTGATCGCGCTCACGATCCTCTCGTTCGTCTCGGCCGGGCGCGGCTCGGCGCAGGTCGCGGCAAGCGGCCAGGCGCTGATGCAGTCGCAGCGGCTCGCCAAGTCGGTGTCGCAGGCGCTGACCGGCAACCCGGCGGCGTTCCCCGAAGTCCAGGACAGCTCGGTAGTGCTCGCGAACAACGTGCGCAGCCTGAAGACCGGCGAAGGCAGCGTTCCTGCTGCGCCATCCGGCGTGCAGGATGCGATCGACAGCGCTTTGCCGTTCGTCGATCGCGCCGAGAAGAGCGCGGGCATCGTCATCGCCCAGCAGAAGGCGCTGACCGAGGTCGGCCAGTCGCTGCGCGCGATCAACCGCCAATCGGTCGACCTGCTCGAGGCCTCGGAGGCGATCCTGTCGCTCAAGCTCCAGCGCGACAGCAGCCCGAGCGAGATCTCAGCGCTCGGCCAGCTCGTGATGCTGACCCAGCGCATCGGCAAGTCGGCCAACGAGTTCCTGACCGCCGAGGGCGTCAATCCCGAGGCCGTGGTCCAGCTCAGCAAGGACCTCAACTCGTTCAACGAGATCACCAAGGGCCTGATCGACGGCAATCCGCAGATGGGCCTGCCCGGCGTGCGCGACCCGCAGGTGCGCGAGCGCCTGATCGCGCTCAACAAGCTCTATCAGGAGACGCGCGCGCGCGGCGGCGTGATCCTCGACAACCTCGGCGGCCTGAACGCGGCGCGCGAGGCGCAGAACACGATCGTCAGCGACAGCGAGCCGCTGCGCAAGAACCTCGAGACGGTGCAGGAAAAGCTCGGCAGCGAGACCGGCTTCAGCGGATTCACGCTGGTCCTTCTGCTGCTCTGCGCGATCCTGGTCATCCTCGGCGGCGCCGGGTTCTTGCGCCTGTACGTGACCGAGCAGGGCCAGCGCGCCGCGCTTGCGCAGGCGCGGCGCCTGGAAGCGGAGAGCCAGGAAAAGGAGGCCAAGCGCGTCAACGACGCGAACCAGGCGGCCATTCTGCGGTTGATGAACGAGCTGCAGGGCGTCGCCGAAGGCGACCTGACGCAGCAGGCGACCGTCACCGAGGACATCACCGGCGCGATCGCCGACTCGGTGAACTACACCGTCGAGGAGCTGCGCACCCTGGTCTCGCAGGTGCAGGGGACGGTGAGCCGGGTGACGACGACGACCGAGCAGGTCGAGGCCAATTCGATCGAGCTGCTCGCGACCTCGTCCGAGCAGCTGCGCGAGATCCGCGACACCGGCGAGTCGGTGCTGCAGATGGCCAGCCGCATCAACAACGTGTCGTCGCAGGCGCAGGAAACCGCGCAGGTCGCGCGCCAGTCGCTGCAGGCGGCCGAGTCCGGCCTGAAGGCGGTGCAGAACACGATCGGCGGCATGAACTCGATCCGCGATCAGATCCAGGAGACGTCCAAGCGGATCAAGCGTCTCGGCGAATCGTCGCAGGAGATCGGCGAGATCACCGAGCTGATCTCGGACATCACGGAGCAGACCAACGTGTTGGCGCTGAACGCCGCCATCCAGGCGGCTTCGGCCGGCGACGCCGGCCGCGGCTTCTCGGTGGTTGCCGAGGAAGTGCAGCGCCTCGCGGAACGCTCGGCCGACGCGACGCGCCAGATCGCCGCGCTCGTCAAGGCGATTCAGACCGACACGCAGGATGCGGTCGGCGCCATGGAACGATCGACGCAGGGCGTGGTCGAGGGGACGCGCCTCTCCGACGCGGCGGGTACCGCGCTCGGCGAGATCGACCGCATCACGCGCCAGCTGACCGACCTGGTCGCGCAGATCTCGCAGCAGTCACTCTCGGAAGCGCAGTCGGCGAACGTCGTCGCGGCGAACATCCAGCACATCTTCGCCGTCACCGAGCAAACCGGCGAGGGCACGAAGTCGACGGCGCAGATGGTGCGCGAGCTGTCGCGCACGGCCGAGGAGCTGAAGCAGTCGGTCTCGCGCTTCAAGATCGCCTGAGCACGATCGCCGCCGCGCGCGATCGCAGCATGGACCTTTCCTGACATTCGCCGAGACGCCCGATGGACAGCAACCTCATGGGTTTGGAAGACCTGCCGACCACGGGGCCGACCGACGACCTCAGCTCGATCGCCTGGGTCCATGAGGAGCTGCGCCGTTCGCTCGAGGCTGCGCACAAGTCGCTGCGCCGCTTCCTAAAGGATGCGGAAGCGGTCACCGGGTCGGACATCGACTCGGTCGACCCGGGCGTGCTGCGCGCCGCGCGCTCGCAGATCCACCAGGGGGTCGGGGCCCTCGAGCTGGTCGGCCTGCCGGCGGCGGCGATCGTGCTGCGCGCGTGCGAGACCGCGGTGCAGCGCGCGATCGCCAAGCCGCCGTCGCTGACGCCCGAGCTCGTGTCCGATCTCGAGCACGCGTCGTTCGGCCTGCTCGACTACCTGTCGCGCCTGCTCGCCGGCAAGCAAGTCTCGTCGCTCTCGCTCTTTCCGACGTACCGCGCCGTGCAGGAAGCGGTCGAGGCCGAACGCCTCCATCCGGCCGACCTGTGGCCCGTCGATTGGCGCTGGCGCGAAGTCGCGAGCGATCCCGACGTCGTTGCGCGCCAGGCCGACGCGACCGTGCGCGCGGAGTTCGAGAACCACCTGCTTGCGCTCATGCGCGGGACCCAGGCGCTCACCGCCGCCGCCAAGATCAGCGAGATCTGCGCCGGGCTCGCGGGCGGCTCGACCCATCCGCAGGTGCGCACGTTCTGGAATCTCGCGGCGGCGATGTTCGAGGCGCAGCACCATGGCCTGCTCAGCTTCGACGTCTTCACCAAGCGCGTCGCCTCGCGCCTGCTCGCCCAGTTCCGCCTGCTGCAGCGCGGCGACTCCGACGTCTCCGAGCGGCTCGCGCGCGACATCCTGTTCTTCTGCGCGCAGGCCGCGCCCGCCGGACGCGACATCCGCGTGCCCCGCCTGGCCAACGTGCGCGACGTCTACGGCTTCGTCGACCAGGAGCCGACCGACTACGCGCACAGCGTGCTCGGCCGCTTCGACCCGGCGATCGTCGCGCACGCGAAGAAGCGCGTCGCCGCCGCGAAGGAAGCCTGGTCAGCGACCGCCGGAGGCGAGCTGCACCGGCTCGGCGGCCTCGCGGAGCAGTTCGCGCTGGTCGGCGATTCGCTGCGCCGCCTGTTCCCGTTCGGCGAGACGTTCGCTGCCGAACTGCACGCGGCGGTCCAGCAAACCCAGCAGGCGCAGGCGGCACCGCCGGCACCGCTGGCGATGGAGGTCGCGACCAGCCTGCTTTATCTCGAGGCAGCGCTCGAGGACGGCGACTTCGATTTTCCCGAGCACGCCGAGCGGACCAAGCGGCTCGGCGAGCGGCTCGCGGCGGTGCGCCAGAAGCACCCTCCCGAGCCACTCGAGGCGTGGATGGAGGAGCTCTATCGGCGCGTCTCCGACCGCCAGACGATGGGCAGCGTCGTCCAGGAGCTGCGCGCTTCGCTGGGCGAAGCCGAGAAGTCGATCGACAAGTTCTTCCGCGATCCGGCCGACAACAGCGTGCTGCGCGACGTGCCGGTCCAGCTCGGTTCGATGCGCGGCGTGCTCTCGGTGCTCGGCATGGATGCGGCGGCACAGGCGCTGCTGCACATGAGGAGCGAGGTCGACGGGCTGGTCGCGACCCAGGTCGATCCGGACAAGATCCGAGCGGCAGGCGTCTTCGAGCGCCTCGCCGGCAACCTCTCGGCGCTCGGCTTCATGATCGACATGCTGAGCGTGCAGCCGCACACGGCGAAGTCGCTCTTTGTCTACGACGCCGCCGCGGGAACGCTGGCGCCCGTCATGGGGCGCAGCGCGGCACCGAACCCGGCCGTCGGTGCCGCGCCCGTAGAGCCGCGTCTTCTCGAGCAGGCGCAGATGCTCGCCTTCACCTCGGTGCGCGAGGACGTGCCGGTCGAGGAGGTCACGCGCGACCTCGACCGTCTGTCGGCCCAAGCGCAGGCGGCCGACCAGCCCGCGCTCGCCGCCGCCGTGATGAAAGCGCAGGAGGCGCTCGGCAAGGCGCGCGGGCCCGAGGACATCGCCAGCGCGCGCGGCGATCTGTCGGAAGCGCTGGTCGATTTCGTCGCGACCTCGACCGAGCCCGTGGGATTCGCGCCGGTCAGCGCGCCGGTGCCGCTCGCGCCGATGGCGCCGATCAAGCTCGTCGAGGACTTCGAGCACGACGACGAGATGCGCGAGATCTTCCTCGAGGAAGCGCGCGAGGTCATCGAGACGGCGCGCGGCGCGAACAAGGAGCTGCACGCGTTGCCCGACGACCTGGGCCTGCTGACGACGCTGCGCCGCGCCTTCCACACCCTCAAGGGCAGCTCGCGGATGGTCGGGCTGAAGGCCTTCGGCGAAGCGGCGTGGGCGTGCGAGCAGGTGTTCAACACGCAGCTCGCCGAGCAGCGCGCCGCGGAGCCGGCGCTGCTCGAGTTCGCCACCTGGGCGCTCGGCTATCTCGACGCGTGGGTCGACGACATCGCCGCCAAGCGCCCCGGGGACCACAACGAGCGCGAGGTGCAGATCGCGGCCGGCAAGCTCGCCGGCACAAGCGGCGGCGAGCCGCCGTCCGATATCGCGCTGCCGATCGGCTTTCCCGCCGACCTGCCGAGTCGGCAGGACCTCGATCTGCGCCCCCCGGCTCCCGCCGCGGCCATCGCGCAGCCGCCGGTCGAACCAGCCGAGGACCTGTCGTTCGAGCTCGATCTGTCCAACCTCGACCAGTTGGTCGAGCCGGGAGCGGCGCCTCGTGCTGCGCCCGAGCTCCCGGTGCCGACGCCCGCCGACGCCTCGGCGATGTTCGACCGCTTCGACGACGCACGCGCCGACGCGATGCAGACGACGCTGACGAACCGGCAGTTCGAGGCGATGCCGTCGGCGTTCGTCGACCTCGATCTCGGCAGCCCCGGCGAAGCGCCGGAGCGAATCCGCCCGCTGGCGCCGAGCGGCGACGCCGGCCGCTCGCGCGACGCGCTGGCCGGGTTCTCGCTCGACCTCTCGGCCGGCGAGGCCGCCCAGGCGCCGCGCGGCAACGACAGCGGGACGGTCGATCTGGAGATCGGCACCGACCCCGACGCCGCCCCGTCGGCCGACG
>DASXXO010000168.1:0-3681 GCA_036503045.1 Caldimonas sp.
GGCGTTTTCGAGGTCGCCGAGGTAGGCGAGCATCAGCGCGTGGCTGTCGATGATCCCGGTGACGGTCGTCAGCAGCGCCGCCTCGCCGGTGAGCGCGGGCTCGAGCGCGCGCGCCTCGGCGCTCGTCAGCCAGCGCAGGCCCGTGACGCCGTTGGTGCGCGCCCGCTGCTCGATCGCGCGCAGCGTCTCGACCTGCGCCGGCGTCGCCGCGACGACGAGCTTGCCCGAGCGCCGGTGGCCGACGCCGCGCGATTCGCAGTACGGATAGAGCGCCTCGCGCCCGGCGACGCAGAGGCGCGCCTTGAGCGACCCCGGTGCGTCGTAGAGGCCGGCGTGGATGACCTCGCTGTTGCGCGAGCTGATGCCGCTGCCGATCCCGCTCTCGGCCTCGAGGACGATCGTCTCGCGCCCGCGCAGCGCGAGCGCGCGCGCGACCGCCAGCCCGACTGCGCCCGCGCCCACCACGACTGCATCGACCCGGTCCAAGACGCCGCCCTCGGCCAGAGCGGACCTGCGCAGCCCGGTCAGCGTCCCTGAACGCCGGCCGCCGCCTTGCGCGCGTAGAAGGTCGCGACCTCGTCGATCTCTCGATCGGTCATCGGCCTGGCCATCGCCCGCATTTGCGCCTCGGCATCGTTGCGGCGCGCGCCGCTTCTGAGCGCGACGAGCTGCGCGACCAGATACTCCTTCGGCATGCCCTCGATCCATGGCGCGCCGAGCTTCTGGTCGGCGCCGCCGTGACACGAGATGCACGGCGCGATGTTGCGCAGCGGCGCGCCGACGCGCACGAGCGTGGGAAGCGGCTCGTCGTAGGTCGTCGGCGCAGTCCTCGCCTTCGGCAACGACGCGTAGTAGGCAGCGAGGGCGCGGATGTCCTGCTCCGAAAGGTTGCGCGCGAGCCCCTGCATCAACGCGTGGGTTCGTTTGCCGGACTTGTAGTCGCGCAGCTGCTTGATGATGACCTCGGGGTACTGGCCGGCGAGGTTCGGCGCGTCCGACGCGCTCATGCCTTGTGCGCCGTGGCACGTCGTGCAGTTCAGGGCGATGGTTGCGCCGCGTCCGATCGCAGAGGGGTCGCCGAGGCGCGTCATCTCGCGTTCGAGCACGACCTCCGTCGAGGTCGGCGCGGCGACCCCCGCGGCGCGCTCGCCCCATGCGCTCGGAACCCCGGCGGCGCGGCAGATCGCGGTCCAGAGGCCTTGCGCCGAGAAATCGCCGTGCACCGACGGCAGCCAGACGAAGCCGACGAGCACCAGCAGCACCGTCAGCACGACGAGCGAGACCACGCTGGTGCGCATCCAGCCGTCGTTCCGCGCGGGCACGTCGGCGTCTCTCACGGACGGCTCCCGATCGGGATGACGGGAACGTACGCGTCCTTCAGCAGCGCGAGCTGGGCGATCGGAAAGCCGTAGTTGACGACCGTCAGCCCGATCATCATCGCCACCCACAACGCGTACTTGTTGAGCAGCGCGGGCGTCCTGCCGCCCGGGTGCGCCTCGACGCTGAACGTGAAGGGCTGGGCGGCCATCCCGTCACGACGGCGATGCGCGCTCGCCAGGATCCAGACCAGCAGAACCGCGGAGGCGACGAGCAGCAGACCACCCAGGGTCGAGACGACGACGGTCCACGCCTGCGGCGCGATGTCGGGGTGCGTGTAGTCGTAATAGGCCATGCGGCGCGGCATGCCGAGCAGGCCGACCAAGTGCCAGGGCATCGACAGCACGAGCATGCCGACGAACCAGAGCCAGATCTGCGCCTTGATCAGGCCTTTCGGCAGGGGGCCGCCGCCGCTCAGCTGTGGCCAGAGCTCGTATGCGGCCATGAAGTACATCAGGACGATCGCGCCGCCGAAGATCAGGTGGAAGTGGCCGGTGACCCACTGCGTGTTGTGCACCGTCTCGTTGAGCTGGTAGCTCATGTTGATGAGTCCGCCGGCGCCGCCGAGCCCCAGCATGAGGAACGAGAACGTGACGGCGAGCGTCATCGGCTCGTGCCAGGGCAGGGCGCGCACCCAGCCGAACGCGCCGCGGCCGCCGCGCAGCCGCCCGGCGATCTCGGCCGAGGCGACGATCGTGAACACCGTCAAGAACGTCGGCACCGTCACCATCGCCGTCATCGCCGCGTGGACGAACTTGAAGCCGGCGCCGACCTGCGGGTCGGCGAACAGGTGATGGATGCCGATCGGCATCGAGAAGACGAGAAAGAGCACGAACGCCACCCGCGCCATCGTGTCGCTGTAGAGGCGCCCGCCGATCGCGCGCGGGACGATCGAGTAGAAAACGATGTACGCGGGCATCAGCCAGAAGTAGACGATCGCGTGCAGCGTCCACGAGAAGAACACGCGCGCCAGGCCGGCGTTGATCGTGTCGGTGAGGCCGAGCGATGCCGGCAGGATGAGGACCAGCACCTCGACCGCCGCGCCGACCGAGGTCCATGCCCAGAGGTACGCGCCGGTGACGTTGCCGAACATCGCGAGCGGCACGGTCCGCCCGGGGTTCGCCTTGCGCCACGCGCGCAGGTTGATCGACATGAGCGCGACCCAGAACCACGAGCCGACGACGACGAGGACGACGCCAAGGTAGTAGAGCGGGCTCGCGATCATCGGCGGGTAGAACGTGTACAGCACCGACGCCTTGCCCACGGCCATCGTCGCCGCCGCCAGCGCGGTGCCTGCGATCACGAGCCAGAAGCCGGCCCAGGCCCACTTCTCGCCGATCAGCCGCTGCTTCAGGCTGAGCTCCGTGATCGCGTAGCCGAAGCCCATCGCGACCAGCGTCGGCAGTACGTAGGCCATCACGGTGCCGTGGGCAGTCACGGACCGGTAGTAGTGCTCCGGGTTGTTGACCCACTGCGAGAGCGGGCTGCGCACGAACATCTGCCACTCGCCGAGGACGATCGCGCCCAGGAAGGCGACGAACGCGACCCAGAAATGCGCGAGGACGAGCTTCCTAGCGTGCAACACAGCTGAGCCTTTCCCCGTTGCGCGCGCGGGCGAGGAACTCCTGCGGCGGCAGGACCTGGACGCGCGCCCACATCGCCTCGTGGCCGGTGCCGCAGTACTCGTGGCACGGCATGAGGTGCTCGCCGGTCTTCGAGAACGAAGTCGTGAAGGTGGCGACGAAGCCCGGCACGAGCATCGTGTTGGCGTTGGTCGTGCCGACGACGAAGCCGTGGATCGTGTCGGTGGCCGTGCCGCGGAAGGTCACCGGCATCTCTGCCGGCACGACGATGCATTGCGGCGCGAACGAGTACTGCTGGGCGATCAGGCGGACCGTGACCTTGCCGTCAGCACCGAGCGTCGTGCCGAGATTGCTCTCGACGAACTCGCCCTGCAGGTGCAGCGTCTTGACGTCGACGGTTTCGACGCGCGACGGCGGCATCGAGGCCCAGTGCAGGCCGGTGATCACCATCATCGCGATCAGGAGGGCGATGATCAGCGCGACGACCACCGCCCAGCGCCGCTCGGCGGCGACGGCGACCGCTTCCGGCCCGGACGCGGGCGAAGGCGACGACGAAAGCGTCGTGCTCACTGCATCACCCCGCGCGGCAGGTAGACGACGAAGTAGAACAGCAGGTAGATCGCGACGACGATCGCGGTGGCGACGCCCGCGACGGCGAACGCCCCGCCCGGGCCGCGCGCGACGATCTGGTCGACCGTTTGCTGGTCGGAAGGATCCGCTT
>DASXXO010000169.1:0-5692 GCA_036503045.1 Caldimonas sp.
CGCGCGGCGCAGGTGCTCGACACGTTCGGTGATGTCGAGCGATACGCCGACGAACGCGATCACCTTGCCGGAGGCGTCGCGCTCGGCGACGCGGCGCGACAGCAGGTAGCGCCAGCTGCCATCGGCACGCCGGTAGCGCGCCTCCATGTCGACCGGCTGGTCGGTCGCCAGCACCTGCTCGATCGACGCCTTGACGAGCGGAAGGTCGTCGGGATGGATCAACGATTGCACCTCGTCGATCGACAAGCCCTCGGGACGGGGCGTCATGCCGAGCACCTCGTAGGTGACGTCGCTGACGTGCAGGCGGCCGGTGCGCAGGTCGCGCCGCCAGCTCGCGATCTTGCCGAGGTCTAGCGCGAGCCTGAACTGCGCGTTGACCTCGCTCAGCGCGCGCGCCGCCTCGTATGTCTCGGTGTCGTCCATCATCACGCCGATCGCGCGGTCGGGCACACCGCGCGGGCCGTTCTTCACCTCCCACTGCGAGTGAATCCAGCGCATCTTGCCGTCGGGATGGATGACCCGATAGCGCTGCGAGTAGCGGCCGGCGCGTCGCGTCGAGTCGGCGTAGACCATGGCCGCGCGGTCTTCCGGATGGATGCGCTTGATCGCCTCGCGGTAGTTCGGCGTTCCTTCCGCAGGGACCATGCCCCAGAAGTTGAACACGTGCTTGTCCCAGCGGCCTTCGCCCGACGGGATGTCGCGTTCCCAGATGCCGAGCCTGCCGAACTCCTGCGCGGTGTCGAGCAGCTCTTCCTTGCGCGCCGCGCGCGCGGCGAGGGAGCGGCTGCGCGTGACGTCGGCCAGCGTCCAGACGATGCGGCCGCCGACGCGCGCCGACCGGCCGTCGACCCAGAACGCCTCGCCGGCCGGGCCGCGCATCTGGAGGGTGCCGTTCTCCACGCCCGGGGCGCTGAGCATGCGGGCCAGCGAGAGCCTGTCTTCGGATCCCGCCGCACCGGGCATCGTGAAGTCGAGCAGGCTGGTCGCCGGACGCCCGGCGTAGCCGGTCGCTGCCGTGAAGCGTGCGTTGGCCCAGAGCAGCGTGCCGGTGCCGTCGGTCAGAGCGAGCAGGTCGCGGCTGTTGGCGACGAACGCCTGAAGCAGATCGGCCGGCAGGGCGGCCGTGCCCGGGTCGTATGCGGCGTCGCTCATCGAGGCATGCAGCAAGCGTCTCCAAGGAAGATGCGGGGACGGCCCGCACGCGCCGGTCGCGAGTCTAGCCCGGCGCGGGCGGCCGCGGCCTCGCCCGCTAGCCTTCGGCGACCTGCAGCACGAGCTTGCCGAAGTTGTCGCCCCGGAACAGCTTGAGCAGCGCCTCCGGGAAGGTGCTGAAGCCGACGACCACGTCCTCGCGGCTCTTCATGCGTCCGTCCCGGAGATGGCCTGCGAGCTCGGCGACCGCCGCCGGGAAGCGCTCGGCGTAGTCGAACACGACCATGCCTTCCATGCGGGCGCGGTTCACGAGCAGCGACAGGTAGTTGGCCGGGCCCTTGACGGCATCGGTGTTGTTGTACTGGCTGATCGCGCCGCAGATGACGATCCGCGCGCGCCGGTTGAGACGCGTCAGCACCGCGTCGAGGATCTCGCCGCCGACGTTGTCGAAGTAGACGTCGACTCCTTTCGGGCAGTGCGCCTTCAGCCCCTCCTTGACCGGCCCGGCCTTGTAGTCGATGCAGGCGTCGAAGCCGAGCTCGCGGACGACCCAGTCGCACTTGGCCGGGCCGCCGGCGATGCCGACCGCGCGGCAGCCCTTGATCCTCGCGAGCTGCCCGACCGTCTGGCCGACCGCGCCGGCGGCGCCCGAGACGACGACGGTCTCGCCGGCTTTCGCCTGGCCGACGTCGAGCAGGCCGAAGTACCCAGTCATCCCTGGCATGCCGAGGACGTTCAGCCACTGGGTCGGCGAGCCGAGCCGGAGATCGATCCCGGCGAGCTCGCCGCGCGCGATCCGGCGCGCGTCGAAAAGCGCGTATTCCTGCACTCCGAGCGGACCGCTGACGTGCGTTCCGGGAGCGAACTTCGGGTCCGCCGAGGCGACGACGACGCCGATGCCGCCGGCGCGCATGACCTCGTCGATCGCGACCGGCGCGATGTAGCTCTTGCCTTCGTTCATCCAGCCGCGCATTGCCGGGTCGAGCGACAGCAGCAGCGTCTTGACGAGCACGCCGCCCGCTCCCGGCATCGCGATCGGTTCGGCGGCGAAGCTCCAGTCGGCGGGCACCGGAAGCCCGATCGGCCGTCGCGCGAGACGGATCTGGTGGTTGGTCGCAGCGGCGAGCGTGGTCATCGGCCTCTCCCGGGGTGCTCCCGCATCCTAAGCGGCAGCGCTCGAGCGAGCGCGGAGCGCAGGCGAAAAAAAGCCGCGGCAAGCCGCGGCTTTCTTTCCGGGTCGAGCCCGGAGGAGCGAAGCGATCAGAGCACGCGGATGTTCGCGGCCTGCAGGCCCTTTTGGCCCTGCTTCACTTCGAACTCGACGCGCTGGTTCTCGGTGAGCGTCTTGAATCCGTTGCCCTGGATGTCGCGGAAGTGGGCGAAGAGGTCGGCGCCGCCCGCGTCCTGGGCGATGAATCCGAAGCCCTTGGCTTCGTTGAACCACTTCACGGTTCCGGTTTGGGTCGTCATAAAAAGTCCTGTCCTAGAAATGAATGCGCAGCACATGCGGCGCATGCAGCGACACTCAAGAACCGATCAGGGGGATTTCAGGTGGCCCGCCGCGAGGACCGCGGGGGTAGAACGAGAATCACGAACAACCACTGTCTTGCGTATAACTGTGCCGCTAATGTACACGACTTGAGAAAGCGCTTCGATGCGGAGGTCTTTGTGAAGCACTCGGAAAGCACGTCGAGCGACGGCACCTGGAAGAACGACGGCGTGCGCGTCGTCCCGGCCGGCCAACTCGATCCCAACACGGCGCAGACGCCGGGCATGGACCGAAAGGCCGCGATCAACTTCGCGCGCGTCGGCGCCAACAAGCTCTGGGCCGGCACGGTGCACATCCACCCCGACGCCAAGACCGGCGCGCACCACCACGGCCATCTCGAGAGCGTGATCTACGTCGTCAAGGGCAGCGCGCGCATGCGCTGGGGCAACGCGCTCGAGTACACGGCCGAGGCCGGACCGGGCGACTTCATCTACATCCCACCGTGGGTGCCGCACCAGGAGATCAACGCCAGCCGCGACGAGACGCTCGAGTGCGTGCTCTGCCGCAGCGACGGCGAGGCGATCGCCGTCAATCTCGACATCGAGCCGGTCGAGAAGCCCGAGACCGTGCGCTGGATCGATCCGACGCATCCGCACGGCTGAGGAGCCGACGATGACGCTGCGGCTCTCGGTCCTCGACCAGTCCGTCTCGCTCGCCGGCTCGAGCGAGGATGCGGCGATCCGCGACACGCTCGCGCTCGCCGAGGATTGCGAGCGGCTCGGCTATGCGCGCTTCTGGCTGAGCGAGCACCACGGGCTGCCGACTATCGTCGGCAGCGCGCCCGAGATCCTGATGGCGGCGATCGCTGCCCGCACGACGACGATCCGGATCGGCAGCGCCGGCGTCATGCTGCCGCACTACAGCGCACTCAAGGTCGCCGAGCAGTTCCGTGTCCTCGAGGCGCTGGCACCCGGACGGATCGACCTCGGCGTCGGTCGCGCACCCGGCGGCGACATGCGCACGGCGCGTGCGCTCAACCCGAACGCGGCGCATGCGGCGGAAGAATTCCCGATCCAGGTGCGCGACCTGCAGGCCTGGACGAGCGTCGGCCGTCATGCCGGAATCACCGCGCATCCGATCGGGCCGCACGCGCCCGAGATCTGGATCCTCGGCAGCTCCGACTACGGTGCGCAGCTCGCTGCGCATTTCGGCCTGCCGTACGCGTTCGCCTATTTCTTCACCGACGGCGTCGGCGCCGAGCAGGCGATGGCGCTCTATCGGCGCCTCTACCAGCCGAGCGAGCGTCATCCCGAGCCGCACGCGACGCTGTGCATCTGGGCGCTCGCCGCGGCGAGCGACGAAGAGGCGGCGTACCACGCGCTCTCGCGCGACCGCTGGCGCATCGACCGCGCGCGCGGAATGCTCGGGCCGCTGCAGTCGCCTGCGGAGATCGCCGCGCGCGGCTTCGACCCCGGCGAGGAGGAGAGCCTCGCGCCGATGCGCGCGCGCAGCTTCGTCGGCTCGGTGGCGACGGTGCGCGAGCGGATCGTTCGCCTCGTCGACGTGTTCCAGCTCGACGAGCTCGTGATCAACACCTGGGCGCACGATCCGGCGGTGCGGCGCACGTCGTACGCCCTGCTCGCCGAGGCGTTCGCGCTCGCTGACCGGGCTAGCCGTACGTGAAGCGGCGCCAGAGGGCTTCGAGCGGTCCGGCGCGAAACCGCCGCAGCCACAGCGTGCTGAGCGGGAGCTGGACCCCGACGAAGAGAGCGATCGCGAGCGCGGTCTCCGCAGCCGGCCCCACCGTATTCCAGCGGCCGAGGCCCCAGCCGTAGAAGACAAAGCTCGCGAGCAGCGTCTGCAGCAGGTAGTTGGTGAGCGGCATGCGGCCGGCATCGCGCAGCGGTCGCAGCCACCCCGGCAGCAGGGCGTGCTCGCGGACGATGCGCACGACCGCCAGCGCGTAGCACGCGGAGAGCGCCGCGCGGCCGATCGTGCGCGCGAGCATGGCGACGAAGACGCCCACGCCGCCGGCGAGGGCGAGCGCGCCGATCGTCTCGACCACCGCGCAGCCGATCGCGATCGCAAGCGCAGTCCATGGCGCGCGCCGCTCGGCCGTCGCTCCTGCGATCGCTCGCGCCGGCCAGCCGCGGCTGCCGAGGACGAAGCCGACGAGGATGCCGGTCGCCATCTGGACGAAGAAGGACGCATAGACGAACAGACCGATCCGCGAGCGCCAGCCCCAGTCGAAGACGCGCACCGTCTCGCGCAGCGCGTCGCGCCACGATCCATGGCCGAACGCGAGGTCGTTCGACGCTTCGAGTTGCTGGTACTCGAACGCGGCCACCGCGTTGTAACCGTCCGGGAACAGCGCCGGTCGCAACACCTCGCCGAGTGCCGGCAGGACGAGACAAACGCCGATCAGCACGCACAGGGCGCGATCGCTCAGCCGCTGTGCAGCGAGCAGCGCGAAGCCGAGCACGGCGTAGACGAGCAGAACATCGCCCGACCACAGCAGCATCGCGTGGATGAGGCCGACGACGAGCAGGAACGCGAGCCTGCGCAGGTAGACCTGCGACGGTCGGTCAGGCCGCGGCGAAGTACCGAGGCGCGCGGCGCGCTCCGCTTCGGCGGCGCGCAGGCGTTTCATCTGGATCGCGAAGCCGATCCCGAACGCGAGTCCGAAGAGGAGGTTGAACTTGCCGGCGAACAGCACTTCGCGCAGCTCGCCGACGACGGCGTCGAGCGTGGTCGCCGGCGCTGCCGGCGCGGCGAACATCGAGTGGCTGAAACCCGGCATGTTCATAATGAAGATGCCGAGCAGCGCGAACCCGCGCAGCACGTCGAGGGCAGCGATGCGATCGGTCGCAGGCAGCGGCGCCTCGGCGCCGGCCGCGATCGCGTTGGCATCGGCAGTCACGCGGGCGACGGTAACGCAATCGCCGGCCGCGCCGGAAAGGAAGTCCGAGATGTTCGAAACCGCCATCGCCGGCAGCCTGCCCAAGCCCTCTTGGCTCGCGCAAACCGAGACGCTCTGGCCCGATTGGAAGG
>DASXXO010000170.1:0-2973 GCA_036503045.1 Caldimonas sp.
GAGCCACGTCACCGGGCTCGTCGCGACGATCGCGGCGATGTGGCACGTCGGCGGCGCCGTCGTCGTCGTGCGCGAGTTCAAGGCCGACGCGTTCGTCGAGCTGCTCGCGCGCGAGCGCGTCACGCACACGCTGATGGTGCCGGCGATGTACCGCCTCTGCCTGATGAGCGAGGCGTTCGCGCGCGCCGACCTCGGCGCCTGGCGCGTCGGCGGCTACGGCGGCGCGCCGATGCCGGTGGCGACGATCGACGAGATCGCCGCGCGCCTGCCCGGCCTCGTGCTGCAGAACGCGTACGGCGCGACCGAGACGACGTCGCCCGCGACGATGATGCCCGCCGGTCTGACCCGCGACCACGCCGACACGGTCGGCGTCGCGCTGCCCGCCGCCGAGATCCGCGTCATGGACGACGACGGCCGCGAGCTTCCGCCCGGCGAGGTCGGCGAGGTCTGGATCGCGGGCCCGATGGTCGTTCCCGGCTATTGGGGCAACGCCGAGGCGACCGCAGCCTCGTTCACGGCCGGGTTCTGGCATTCGGGCGACCTCGGCTCGGTCGACGCCGAGGGGTTCGTGCGCGTCGTCGACCGCAAAAAGGACATGCTCAACCGCGGCGGCTACAAGGTCTACTCGGTCAAGGTCGAGAATGTGCTGATGTCCTGGCCGGGCGTCGTCGAGGCGGCGGTGGTGGGCGTTCCCTGCCCGGTGCTTGGCGAGCGCGTGCAGGCCGTGCTCCATGCGCCCGCCCTCGGCGACGCCGACGTGCCGGCGCTGCGCCGCTATTGCGCCGAGCGGCTCGCCGACTACGAGGTGCCGGAGACCTTCGTCTGGAGCGCACGGCCCTTGCCGCGCAACGCGAACGGCAAGATCATGAAGCGTTCGCTGCGCACGTCGCATCCGAAGTCCTGAGGAGATTCGTCATGAGCAATCACGTCTACAAGCTGCTCGAGCTCACCGGCTCGTCGACCACGAGCATCGAGGATGCCGTCAGCGGGGCCATCGCCAAAGCGCACGAGACGATCCGCAACATCCACTGGTTCGAGCTGACCGAAACGCGCGGCCACGTGGTCGACGGCAAGATCGCGCATTGGCAGGTGACGCTGAGGCTCGGCTTTACGCTCGAATAGCGCGACGAGCGCAAGCCGGCACGCGCCGTGCCACGTCGGGGGGCTCAACGTCGCGAGGACAACATGACCCCTGCCGTCATCGCCGCCTTCCACGATCGCCGCGTTGCCGAAGCCGCGGCGGATCGCCTGCGCAATTCGGGGATCGCCACCGGCGAGATTCGCCTTCACGCGTCGACCTCGGACGTCAGCAACGTCGGCGCCATCGAGGCCGACGAGCTTGTCACCGGCGGGCTCATCGGCAACAGCATGCGGCTTCTCAACGACCTGTTCGGCACGCGGCCGAAAGAGACCGAGGCGACCGAGTACGACGAGATGGTGCGCCGCGAAGCGACGCTGGTGTCGGTGCAGGTCGATTCCAGCGACGTCGCGCAAGAGGTGTCGCGGCTGCTCACCGCCGAAGGCGCCGAGCGCGTCGCGACCTTGCCGCAGCCCGGGCTCGAAACGTGAGCGGCGGCGCGGCGCGCGCAATGCGCCGATGAGGCGCATTGGAGGCGCGGCGCTGCTCGCCGCCGCGGGCGCACTGGCGGGCTGCGCGGCGCCGACCGGCGCCGACCTTGCCGCGAACACCGCCTCGGGCGCTGCGCCGGCCGAGCGTCCGTGCCCCGCCGCGCTCGGCGCCGAGACGCGCTGCTTCGCGGGCATCGATGCGCTCGGCGCGCTCTACTGGATCGCCGTGCCGTCGCCGTGGAACGGTGTGCTCGTGCTGCACGCGCACGGCGGACCCGAGCTCGGTGCACCGAGCAGCGAGCGGACTGCGCGCGACCTCGCGCGCTGGTCGGTCTGGCCGCGCGCCGGATACGCGTGGGCGGCCTCGTCGTTCCATCAGGGCGGCGTCGCGGTGCACGCGGCCGCCGAAGACACCGAGCGGCTGCGCCGCATCTTCGTCGCTGCCTTCGGCGCGCCGCAGCGCACGATCCTGCACGGTCAGTCGTGGGGCGCGGGGGTGGCGGCGGTCGGCGCGGAGATGTTCAGCGCGAAGGATGCCTCCGGCCATCCGCCATACGACGCGGTGCTCCTCACGAGCGGCGTGCTCGGCGGAGGCACCCGCGCCTACGACTTCCGCCTCGACCTGCGCGTCGTCTACGACGTCGTGTGCGGCAACCATCCGCGCGCCGACGAGCCGCAGTACCCGCTGTGGCAGGGCTTGCCGCCCGGAACCCGGCTCACTGCGGCAGCGCTCGCCGCCCGCGTCGACGAATGCACCGGGATCGCGTCGCCCGTCGCGCAGCGCAGCCTCGAGCAACGTGCGCGGCTGAAGATGCTGCTCGACGTGATCCACATCCCCGAGCGCACGCTCGTCTCGCACCTCCAATGGGGCACGTTCCACTTTCAGGACATCGTCTTCACCCGCCTTGCCGGCCGCAACCCGTTCGCCAACGAAGGCGTGCGCTACGCAGGCTCGGCAGACGACGCCGCGCTGAACGCGCGCGTCCAGCGCTATCGCGCCGATCCGCCGGCGGTCGCCGCGTTCGCCGCCGACACCGACCCGACCGGAAAGATCCCCGTCCCCATCCTCACGCTGCACGCGATCGACGATCCGACTGCCTTCGTCGAGCTCGAATCGGCATATCGCGAGATCGTCGATCGTGCCGGCGCCGGCGACCGGCTCGTGCAGGTCTTCACCGACGAGCACGAGCACAGCTACCTCGCAGACGCCGAATACCTTGGCGCGATGGACGCGCTCCTGGGCTGGGTCGAACGCGGCGAGAAGCCAACGCCAGCAAGCGTCGGCGCGCAATGCGCGCGCGTCGACGCGCGCTTCCATCCGGAAAGCGGCTGCCGTGTCGTGCCGGGGTACCGTCCCGCTCCGCTCGCTGAACGCGTGCCGGCGCGCGCCAAGTAGCCCCCGGC
>DASXXO010000171.1:0-3225 GCA_036503045.1 Caldimonas sp.
GCTGCGCCGCCATCCCTGGATCTTCGAGGGCAGCGTCGCCGGCGGGAAGGCCGACTCCGGCGAGACGGTGCGCGTCGAGGACAGCGCCGGACGCTTTCTTGCCTGGGCGGCGTACAGCCCGCTCTCGTCGATCCGCCTGCGCGCGTGGAGCTTCGACGAAGGCGAGCGCATCGACGCCGCGTTCTTCACGCGTCGGATCGAGGCCGCGGTCGCGATGCGGGCGCGCCTCGCGATCGCGAGCGACGGCGTGCGCCTCGTCCATGGCGAAGCCGACGGCGTGCCCGGGCTCGTCGTCGATCGCTATGGCGAAACGCTCTCGGCGCAGTTCCTTGCCGCCGGCGTCGAGCGCTGGAAGAACGTGATCGCCGATGCCCTCCTCGCGGCCACCGGAGCCGAGCGCCTGTATGAGCGGAGCGACACCTCGGCACGCGAGCGCGAAGGCCTGCGCCCCGCGGCCGGCTGGCTGCGCGGCGGCGGCGACGCCGCATCGACCGAGGTCGAGATCGAAGAGCACGGCTGGCGCTTCGCGGTCGATGTCGGCGGCGGCCACAAGACCGGCTTCTATCTCGACCAGCGCGACAACCGGAAGATCTTCGCCGACGCCGTGCGTCGATTCGGCATCGCGCGTGTCCTCAACTGCTATTGCTACACCGGCGGCTTCAGCGTCGCCGCGCTCGCCGGCGGCGCAGCGCACGTGCTCGCGATCGACTCGTCGCCGCCGGCCCTGGCGCGCGCCGAGGCGAATGTCGCGCGCAATGGCTTCGAGCGCTCGCGGCACGAAGCGGTGGACGCCGACGTCAACGCCCAGCTGCGCGCATTGCTCGAACAGGGGCGGCGATTCGACGCCATCGTCCTCGATCCGCCGAAGCTCGCGCCGACCGTCACCCATGTCGACCGCGCCGCGCGCGCCTACAAGGACATCAACCGGCTCGCGCTGATGCTGCTCGAACCCGGCGGGCTGCTGTTCACGTTCTCGTGCTCGGGCGGCATCGACGCGGGCCTCTTCCACAAGATCGTCGCCGGCGCCGGCATCGATGCGAATGTCGACGGCTTCCTCCACGCGCGGCTCGGCGCGGCGCCCGATCACCCGATGACGATCGCCTTTCCCGAAGGCGAATACCTGAAGGGGCTCGTCATCCTCAAGCGGTGAGCGGCAGAGCGATGCGGGTGTCGAACTTGGCGCGGCGAATGCTGAAGTACGCCTTCACGTTGCGAACGTTCGCGTCCTGCGTGAAGAGGCGCTCGACGAGCGCGTCGTAGGCCGCCATGTCGAGCAGCTGGACGACGAGGACGAAATCGGGTCCGGGCGAAACCCGATGGCATTGGCGGACCGCCGCCTCGGCAACGGCACGCGCTTCGAAAGCGGCGAGCGACTCGGCGCCCTGACGGTCGAGCGCCACTTCGACGATCGCGGTCAGCCCATGGCCGAGCACGTCGGCCGAGAGCAGTGCGACGCGTCGCTCGATCACCCCGCCGTCGACCAGCGCCTTGACGCGGCGCAGGCACGTCGCCGGCGAGACGTGGACCCGCTCGGCGAGCGCCTGGTTGGTCAACGACGCGTCGCTCTGGAGGCAATCAAGGATCCTGGTGTCGATGGCATCGAGATTCATTGCAACTGACGGTGATTATTGAAATAGAAATGCTCTGTGGAGAAACGGAGATATTAAATTCCAATTTTTCATCGATTATGCAAGCAAATGCCAATGATGCTGCCGGATAGTCTCCATCCCGGTTGGAGGAGCTCTCATGTGTGGAATCGTCGCGGCGGTCAGCGCCCGCAACATCGTCTCGGTCCTGGTGGAGGGCTTGCGCCGGCTCGAATACCGCGGCTACGACTCGTGCGGCGTCGCGGTCCACCGAGGCGGTGGCCTGCGCCGCGCGCGCAGCACCGCACGGGTCGCCGAGCTCGCGGCCAATGTCGCGGCCGAGCGGCTCGAGAGCGGCACCGGAATCGCCCACACGCGCTGGGCCACGCATGGTGCGCCCGTCGTCCACAACGCGCACCCGCACTTCTCGCACGGCCCCGCCAAGGCTTCGCCCAGCGACGACCCGGAAGCTGGCGAGGCGTCGGGGATCGCCGCCGCCGGCAGGATCGGGCTCGTCCACAACGGGATCATCGAGAACCACGACGAGCTGCGCGCTGAGCTGACGAAGAAGGGCTACGTCTTCGAGACGCAGACCGACACCGAGGCAATCGCCCACCTGATCGACCACCTCAACGACGGCGACCTCCTCGACGCGGTGCAGCGCGCCTTGCCGCGCCTGCGCGGCGCGTATGCGATCGCCGTGATCAGCCGCGACGAGCCGCACCGCGTCGTCGGCGCACGCCATGGCTCGCCGCTCGTCCTCGGCGTCGGCACGGTGGCCGGCGCGAGCGAGAACTTCCTCGCCTCCGACGCGATGGCGCTCGCCGGGGTGACCGATCGCATCGTCTACCTCGAGGAAGGCGACGTCGCCGACCTGCAGATGGGCAAGTACTGGATCAGCCACGTCGACGGCAAGGGCGACCATCGACGGGTCGACCGGACGGTGCGCACCGTGATCGCCCACACCGGCGCTGCCGAGCTCGGTCCATACCGGCATTACATGCAGAAGGAGATCTTCGAGCAGCCGAAGGCGATCGCCGACACGCTCGACGCGGTGCCCGGCATCGCGCCGGAGCTGTTCGGCGACGGCGCGTACCGCGTCTTCAAGGACGTCGACGCGGTGCTCATCCTCGCCTGCGGGACCAGCTACTACAGCGGCTCGGTCGCCAAGTACTGGCTCGAGTCGATCGCCAGGATCCCGACGGCGGTCGAGGTTGCGAGCGAGTACCGCTACCGTGACAGCGTGCCGAACCCGCGCACCCTCGTCGTCACGATCTCGCAGAGCGGCGAAACTGCCGACACGCTGGCCGCCCTCAAGCACGCGCGCGAGCTCGGCATGGCGCACACGCTGACGGTGTGCAACGTGGCGACGAGCGCGATGGTGCGCGAGTGCGCAATGGCCTACATCACGCGCGCCGGGGTCGAGATCGGCGTCGCCTCGACCAAGGCGTTCACGACCCAGCTCGTCGGCCTGTTCCTGCTCACGCTCGCGCTCGCAAAGGTGCGCGGGCGCCTCAGCGACGCGCAGGAGGCGCAGCACCTGAAGTAGCTGCGCCACCTGCCGGTCGCGGTGCAGGCGGTGCTCGCGCTCGAGCCGCAGATCATCGCCTGGAGCGAGGAGTTCGCGTCGAAGGAGAAC
>DASXXO010000172.1:0-9057 GCA_036503045.1 Caldimonas sp.
GGCATCGTCCAGCCTGCGGCGGCGCCGCGCTTCTCGCGCACGCCGGGCGCCGCCGGGGGTGCACCGCCCCCGCGCGGCAGCGGCGGCGCCGATGCCCTGCGCGACTGGGGATTCGACGCGCACGCGATCGACGCGCTGCGCGCGCTCGCCGCTCGCTAGCGCGTCCGCGTCATCGGCGCGCGGCGCGCCTCACGCGCCCGCGTCGGGCAGCGACCAGCGCCCGGCCAACTCGGCGGCGCGCCCTTCGTCGCGCAGCTTGAGCAGATGCGCGCTCAGCGAGCGCAGCGCGACCGGATGCAGATGCTTTGGGGTGTCGGCGTAGACCTGCGCGAGCAGCCGCTCGGGCTCGGCGGGGCCGAGCTCGGCGAGCGCGGCGACGACCTTGCCCTCGCGCTTTAGACGGTGCGCGATCACCGCTTCGATCGCCTTCCTCGGCTCGGCCATCAGGAAGCCGTGACCAGGCGCGAGCCACTCGAGGTCGAGCGGCAGCAGCGCGCGCAGCGACCCGAGGTAGGCCGCCATGTCACCATCGGGAGGATTGATGACCACCGTCGAGGCCTGCATCAGATGGTCGCCGGTGAAAAGCGTCCGCTCCTCCTCGAGCAGGTAGCAGAGGTGGTTGCTCGCGTGTCCCGGTGTGTGGATCACGGCGAGATGGGTCGAATCGCTGATCGCGATCCGCTCGCCGCCGTGCAGCGTCACGTCGGCGGCGAAGGTCGCGTCCTGCCATTCGCGATGCAGCGGGGCCAGGCCGAGCACGGTCGCGCCGGTGCGCTCCTTCAACGCCAGCGTGGCGGGCGAATGGTCCTTGTGCGTGTGGGTGACGAAGATGCGGTCGATCGGCCCCGGCGCGGCGGCGACGACGGCGTCGACGTGCGCATCGCTCGCCGGTCCCGGGTCGATCACCGCCCAGGTCGCCGCGTCGCTGCCGCCGATCAGATACGTGTTCGTCCCCGGGCCGGTCATCATGCTGCCGTTGTCGGCGCTCACGCGGATGACGCGCTCCGAGAGGCGCACCGGACGGTCCGGGACGATGTCGTACGAGCCTTGGCCGTGGCCCTGGGGATCGATGCGGCCGAGCTCGGCCCACGCCGGTTCGTCGGGCAGCACGGGCCTGGGGCCGTCACGCCCGCCCGCGACGCGCGGCATCACGAGGGCGACGCGGCGCGGCGTCGCCGCCCACTCCATCGCCTCTGCCGCGTTCGCGAAGCGACCGATCGCCTCGAGCGTCTTCTGCGTCGGCGTCAAGAGGCGGAGCGACGCGCTGCGTGCGAGCGCCTCGTGCGGCGCGATCCACAGCTGCTCGACCAGCTCGGCGCCGTCGGGGGCGGCCGTCTGCGCCGCTGGCGCGGCGGCGATGAAAAAGCGCGTGTCGTAGCGCTTCTGACGGCCGAGCGGCGTCAGCCAGTGGCTGAGGTAGACGAGCCGATCGACGGCCAGGCGAAGATGCTCCGTGGCGCAGAACTCGGCGATGCTGTTCTTGCCGCGGTGCAGGGCGCGGCGCCAGGGCAGGAGGCGCGCGGCGTCGCTGCCGTCCAGGTCGACCAGCGCGCTGCCTTGGCCGCGCGCGAACAGCAGCCCCGATTCCTCGAAGCATTCACGGATCGCCGCGACGTAGTAGTCGAGCCCGCCGCTCGCCAGACCGAGCCGCACGCTCGCCGCCGCGTCGGCCAGACCGTCGCAGGCCGGGTGCGCGAGCGCGTCGCCCGCTTCGACGATGCCGCCCGGAAAGACCCACGCGCCGCTGGCGTAGTCGCCACGTTCGGCGCGCCGCGAGAGGAGCACCTCGATGCCGCTCGCGCCGTCGCGCACGACGACGATCGTCGCTGCAGGGCGCGGCGGCCGGTCGCCCTGCGCAGCGACCGGGGACGCCGGAGCGGCGGAGGGATCGGCAGGCGCTGAGGACATCGACACACGGGCAAGCAACGGTCGATCAGTGTGACACGCCGTGCCGGGCGGCGCAGACGTCGGAGCGGTCCGACACGGCCGCCGACGCGCACCCGACACGCGATCAGCGGCTCAGCCTATCGGCTTGGCCCTGGCCCGAGGCGAAGATGCCGGCGTCGTCAAACGTTCAAAGCGACCGCGTTGCGGCGCCAACCAGGAGTCAGACATGCTTCACTATGCCGTTGTGTTCTTCGTGATCGCCCTGATCGCGGCGCTGTTCGGCTTCGGCGGCATCGCTGCCGGTGCCGCCGGTATCGCCAAGATCCTGTTCTTGGTCTTCATCATTCTCGCCATCGCCACGTTCCTGTTCGGCCGCAACCGCGGCGCCTAGCGAACCGGCCATCGGCCGTGGGCCTTGCACCCGCGCAGACGCGGACAAGGCCTTTCCCTTACGCCTTGACGTCGCTTTAGGACACCGGCGCGGCCAGCGCCGTGATCGTCGCGAGCGCCGCCGCGGGAGCACGCTCCTTGGCGCCGCTGATGAAGAACATGAAGACGTCGCGCGCTGCGCTCGCGCTTCGCGGCGGCGTCTCGACGCGGGGGAGCCCCGCCGGCGCGCCGCCCGCCGCCCAGGAGCGCGCATGCGCCGCCCAGGAGGCGATCGCGTCGAGCCGGTAGCCCGTTTCGCATGCGGATTCGCCGCGCATCAGGCGCGCATAGACGAAGGCGCCGGTGACGTCGGCGAACGAGGGGTGCTCATCCGAGTCGGCGAATACGGTCGCGACACCATGGCGGCGCGCGAGCGCGACATATTCGGCGCACATGAAGCTCGGGTGGCGCACCTCGATGGCGTGGCGCAGGCGCAGCGTTCCCAGCCGCTCGGGCAGCAGCCCGAGGAACGCGCCGAAGTCGCCGGGCTCGAACGACTTGCCCGGCGCGAACTGCCAGACGATCGGTCCAAGCTTCGGCCCGAGCTCGGCCAGCCCGCTCGCGAGGAAGCGTTCGATCGACTCGCCGGCCTCGGCCAGGACGCGGCGATTGGTCGCATAGCGCGTCGCCTTGACGCTGAAGACGAAGTCGTCGGGCGTGGCGTCGCGCCACTTGGCGAAGCTCGCCGCGCTTTGGTTGCGATAGAACGTGGCGTTGATCTCGATCGCGGTCACGCGCGCGCTCAAGTACGCGAGCTCCTTCGCGTGCCCGAGGCCGGCCGGATAGAAGTTGTCGCGCCAGGGCTCGTAGACCCAGCCGCCGACGCCGACCCGAATGCGACCGGTGGCTGGCGGCACGGGAAGTTTCAGGCCCGGCGCAGGCCGTTGCTGTCGACGCGAACGCGGTCGCCGACGTGCAGGTTGCCGATCTGGCTGCGCTCGAAGGTGCGCACGTGGCCGTCGTCGAGGCGGACGTGGACGCGGTAGCCGACGATCCTCTTGCGCACGTTGCGCTCGACGTTGTTGCCGGCGACCGCGCCGCCCGCTGCGCCGAGGCCGGTCATCGCAGCTCGCCCGAGGCCGTGGCCGAACTGGTTGCCGACGACGCCGCCCAGGACGCCGCCGATGACCGCACCGGCGCCGGTGCCCTGCGGCCGTTCGCGGATCGGCTCGATGCTCTCGACCGAGCCGAGCTGGCCGCTCCGAGCGGCGGCCTGCGCGACGCGCGCGGGCGGCACCGGGGCGGAAGACGGTTGAACCGGCGGCGGATCATCGGCGCTGGCGGGAGGAACCGGTGCGGCGACCGGCGCAACAGCATAGCCGCTGCGCGGCGCCGCCGGTGTCGCCGGCGCCGCCTCGGCGATCGTGGCCGGCGGCGGCGCGTCGGCCGGTGCAGGCGCGACGGCGGCGGCAGGTGCCTGCACCGACGGGACGGGAGTTCCGGCGGCGACTCGGGGTTCGTCGCGCGGGCCGCACGCGGTCAGGGCGAGCGCGCTGAACAGGGCGGCCGCACCACAGGTGGCGAATCGGCGGACCAGGCCGCGTCGGCGCGGATTTGAGGAACGAACGGTCGGGATCATCGCAAAGTCCTTCCGACGGCCGCGCGCGAGCGCGGTCGTTCGAAGAGGCTCGCACGCGGGCCGCGCGCGCGCTGCGCGCCATGGCCGCGAAGGAGCGTAAGGCGAGCGCTGAACGGCGTGTCGGAACCCGCCGACCGCCTGCCATCACAGTGTCACGAAGGCCTGCGACGATCCCCCCGATTCGCGGTAAGGGAGTTCCTACCGCGGGTCGCAGCCCCGGCTGATGGCAAGCCGCGGCGCCGCCGACCACATTCGAGGACGATGCAAGGGACGGAAGAGGACGATCATGGCCGATGATGCGGAGTGGGTCGAGGACGTCAAGCGCTGGGTGCTTGCCGGCGACCGCAGCCGAGCGAAGCAGAATAGCGGCGACGGCGCCGACGAGATCGCCCTCGGATACGAAGCCGCAGAGCCGTCGCTCCTCGCGCACCACTGGCCCGACGCGCCTACCACGCATCGATGAAGCCGCCGCCGCCCGGCTCGGGCAGGCGCGCGGATTCGAGCGTCGAGGCGAGCCAGCGCCGGCTGTCGGCGGGGTCGATGACGGCATCGATCTCGAGCGTCGCCGCCACGTGGATCGCCTTGCCCTTCTCGTACTGCTCCGCGACGAGGCGCGCGCGCACGGCGTCGCGCTCCTCGCCCTCGGCTGCGGCGGCGAGTTCCTTGCGGTAGCCGAGCTCGACCGCACCTTCGAGACCCATCGCGCCGAACTCGCCGCTCGGCCACGCGACCGTGGCCAGTGGCGCGTGCATTCCGCCCGCGGCCATCGCCATCGCGCCCAGCCCGTACGCCTTGCGCAGGACGATCGCGACGACCGGCACGCGCAGGTGCGCGGCGACCACGAACATCCTGCTCACATGGCGCACCTGCGCGCGCGTCTCGATCTCGGGCCCGACCATGAACCCGGGCGTGTCGATCAGCGATACCACGGGCAGCGCGTGCGCATCGCACAGCTGCAGGAAGCGCGCCGCCTTGTCGGCTGCATCGGCGTCGATCGCACCACCGAGGTGCGCCGGGTTGTTGGCGAGGACGCCGACCGGGCGGCCTTCGACGCGCGCGAGCGAGGTGACGATGCCGGCACCGAAGCCGGCACGCAACTCGATCGTGGAGTCTGGATCGAAAAGCGCCGCGATCACCGCGCGGACGTCGTAGGCGCGCAGCCGGTTCACCGGCAGCAGCTCGCGCATGGGTGCCGTATCGACCGACGCGGGCGCCGCGGTGCGCCCCTGGAAGAAGGCGAGGATCTTGCGTGCTGCGCCGACGCCTTCGGCTTCGTCGGCGACGAGCACGTCGATCACGCCCGAGCGCGACTGGACGTCGCTCGGGCCAATCTCCTCGGGGCGAAACGAGCCGAGGCCGCCACCTTCGATCATCGCCGGGCCGCCCATGCCGATCGAGCTGTCGCGCGTCGCGACGATCACGTCGCAACAGCCGAGCAGGGCTGCGTTGCCCGCGAAGCAGCGGCCCGCGACGATGCCGATGAGGGGCACCCGGCCGCTCAGGCGCGCCAAGCTTGCGAAGGTCGTGACGTGCAAGCCGGCGACGATGGGCACGTCGACGTCGCCCGGCCTGCCGCCGCCGCCTTCGGCGAACAGCACGACCGGCAACCGCTGGCGCTGGGCGATGGCGAGCAGACGGTCGGTCTTCTGGTGGTTGCGCATGCCCTGCGTTCCGGCGAGCACCGTCGCGTCGTAGGCCATGACGACGGCACGCGCCCGCTCCGCGCCGAAGGTCGCGCCGTTGACGCTGCCGATGCCGGTGACCATTCCGTCGGCAGGCGTGTTGCGCAGGAGGTCGTCGAGCGCGCGCCGCCGCCGCTGCGCCGCGTACGCGAGGCCGCCGTACTCGACAAAGCTGCCCGCATCGCACAGATCGGCGATGTTCTCGCGCGCGGTGCGCAGGCCCAGCGCATGGCGGCGCGCGACGGCGTCGGGGCGGCTGGCATCCGCGAGCAGCGCTTCGCGCGCGCGCAATTCGAGCAGGTCGGCGCGCAGCGCTGCGCGGTCGGCTTGGACATGGTCGCGCGCGCCCGGCGCCGACGCCTGCATCTCGACCGGTCGCAGCAACGCGAGCACGTCGCCGGCGCCGACGACGTCGGCGACGCCGCAGCGCACCGACTCCACCACGCCGTCCGTCCCGGCACGCACCTCGTGCTCCATCTTCATCGACTCGACGACCGCGACCAGTGCGCCGGCGGCGACGTGCTGCCCGGTTTCGACCGCGACCTGGACGATGCTTCCCGCGAGCGGCGAGACGATCCGGATGCTCGCCACGGCGTTGGTCCTCAGGCCAAGCGCACCGCGCCGGGATAGCGGTCGATCGTGAGCCCCTCGAGATCGATGCCGGTGCTGCGCCGCGAGACGACGTCGGCGATCACGCGCGCCGTGCCCGCGGCCATCGTCCAGCCGAGGGTGCCGTGGCCGGTGGCGAGGAACAGGTTGCCGATCGGCGTCGGGCCGACGATCGGCGTCCCGTCGGGCGTCATCGGCCTGAGGCCGCACCAGAACTCCGCGCGCGCGACGTCGCCGCCACCGGGAAAGAGGTCTTCGACGACGTGGGCGAGCGTCTTCCTGCGCGCCTCGTGCAGGCGCAGCGTGTAGCCGGCGAGCTCGGCGGTTCCGCCGACGCGGATCCGGTCGCCGAGCCGCGTCACCGCGACCTTGTGCGTCTCGTCCATCACCGTCGACTCGGGCGCACCTGCGGCGTCGCGGATCGGCACGGTGATCGAGTAGCCTTTGACTGGATAGACGGGAATGCGCAAGCCGATGGGCGCTAGCAGCAGCGGTGAATAGCTGGCGAGCGCCACGACGTAGGCGTCGGCGACGATCGCCGTCGCGTCCGTGACGACGCCGACGATGCGGTCACCGCGACGCTCGAGGGCGCGGATCGTCGTGCCGAGCCGGAACTCGACCCCACGCTCGCGCGCGAGCTCGGCGAGACGCTGCGTGAACTTGAAGCAGTCGCCGGTCTCGTCGCCCGGCAGCAACAGGCCGCCGACGAATTTCTCGCGCACGCGCGCGAGCGCGGGCTCGTGCCGGATGCAGCCGTCGCGGTCGAGCAGCTCGAACGCGACGCCGCTCTGGCGCAGCACCGCGACGTCGCCGGCGCTGCCGTCGAACTGCTTTTGCGTGCGAAAAAGCTGCAGCGTTCCCTGCATGCGCTCGTCGTAGGCGATCCCGGTCGCCGCGCGCAGCGCCCGCAGGCAGTCGCGGCTGTACTCGGCGAGCTGCACCATGCGCGTCTTGTTGACGCGATAGCGCTCTGCCGTGCAGTTGCGCAGGGTCGCCAGCGACCAGCGAATCATCGCCCAGTCGAGATGGGGCCGGATCACGAGCGGCCGGTGGTGCATCGCGAGCCACTTGATCGCTTTCAGCGGAACTCCCGGCCCCGCCCATGGCGCCGAGTAGCCGGGCGAGACCTCGCCGGCGTTGGCGAAACTCGTCTCGAGCGCCGGCTGCGGCTGGCGGTCGGCGACGACGACGTCGTGGCCGGCGCCTGCGAGCTCGTAGGCAATGCTCACGCCGATCACGCCGGCGCCGAGGACGAGGACCTTCATGTGCGGCGAAGGCTAGCGTGCCAGCGCCCGACCGCATGGCTCCCGCCTGGTGCGGCTCGGCGCGCGGCGCGGTGCGTCATCCCGGTGCGGCATCATCGGCGGTGCGGGCGATTTTGCACGCAGTCGTCGGGAGAGCCGAACATGGTCCACGTCCAGTCCGCGCGCGCGCACGGGATCGCCGGCCGCGCGCCGCGCGCCGCGCCGTGAGCCTGATGCCGCCCTTCATCGCCCCCGCGACCTTCGACGACGCGGCGGCGGCGCTTGTGCGCGTGCGCGAGATCTACGAGGGAAGCGTCAACCACCTGCGCAACGCGCTGCAGGCCTTCGTGAGCGGCGCGGCGCCCGCAGGCCGGGTGCGCGCCTGCTATCCGTTCGTTCGCATCCACACCGATACGGTCGCGCGCGCCGACTCGCGCCTCAGCTACGGCTTCGTCTCCGGCCCGGGAACGTACGAGACGACGCTGACGCGGCCAGACCTGTTCGAAAGCTACTACCTCGAGCAGTTCCGGCTCCTGCTCGAGAACCACGGCGTCTCGCTCGAGGTGGGAACGAGCGTGCAGCCGATCCCGGTCCACTTCTCGTTCGCCGAGCACGACCACATCGAGGGCAGCCTCAGCGCCGATCAGCGGCTCCTCATGCGCGACCTGTTCGACCTTCCGGATCTCGGCGCGATGGACGACGGCATCGCCAACGGCACGTACGTCGCGCGCGCCGGCGAGGCGCGTCCTCTCTCGCTCTTCACTGCGCCACGCGTCGATTACTCGCTGCACCGGCTGCGTCACTACACCGGCACCGACACCGAGCACTTCCAGAACTTCGTCCTGTTCACGAACTACCAGTTCTACATCGACGAGTTCGTTCGCCTCGGCCACGAGGCGATGGCCGGCGCGTCGGGCAGCGGTGGCTACGACGCCTTCATCGAGCCGGGCAACGTGATCGAACGCAGGACCGGCCTGCCGCCGCGACCCGGCGACGAGCTCGGCGCGGCGCCGCCGCGGCTGCCGCAGATGCCGGCCTACCATCTCGTTCGCGCCGATCGCGGCGGCATCACGATGGTCAACATCGGCGTCGGCCCGGCCAACGCGAAGACGATCACCGATCACATCGCGGTGCTGCGCCCGCACGCATGGGTGATGCTCGGCCACTGCGCGGGGCTGCGCAACACGCAGCAGCTCGGCGACTACGTGCTCGCCCACGGCTACGTCCGCGAGGACCACGTCCTCGACGAGGACCTGCCGCTCTGGGTGCCGATCCCGGCGCTCGCCGAGGTCCAGGTCGCGCTCGAGGAAGCGGTCGCCGAGGTGACGCAGCTCAAGGGATACGAGCTCAAGCGCATCATGCGCACGGGCACCGTCGCGAGCACCGACAACCGCAACTGGGAGCTGCTGCCGTCGCGCAACGCGCTCAGCACGCCCGAGCGCCGTTTCAGCCAGAGCCGGGCGATCGCGCTCGACATGGAGAGTGCGACGATCGCCGCCAACGGCTTTCGCTTCCGCGTTCCATACGGCACGCTGCTCTGTGTCAGCGACAAGCCGCTGCACGGCGAGATCAAGCTGCCGGGAATGGCGAACCACTTCTACCGCGAGCGCGTCGACCAGCACCTGCG
>DASXXO010000173.1:0-3954 GCA_036503045.1 Caldimonas sp.
TTGGCGGCGCCGCCCTCGTCGAGCAGGTCGTGCAGCTCGGCCTCGACGCTCGCCGTGATGAGGCGCAGATCGATGTCGATCGCCGGCTCGTCGGTGCGGCGCAGGAAGATCGCACGGTGGTGGCCGACCTCGGCAAGCGAGGTCTCGAGCGAATGCGCCGCGTAGTAGACGCCGTAGCTGCCGTCGGAGAAGCGCGAGCCCTCGGGATTGAGATGGGTGAAGGCGGCCATCACCGGCGTCGCGCCGGGGCCGGTCAGGCGCTCCTCCTTCGGGACGAGCGAGAGCGCGCCGATCTCCTCGCGGATGCGCGGATTGGCGAGCGCCTCGATCGCGAAGACGACGTCGAGATCGGCCGGGTCGGCGATCGCGTCGTACAGGCCCACGGTCGGGTAGCGCGACGGGATCAGCCGGTACGACGGCCGCCACGAGACGCGGCGCAGAGGCACCGTCTTCGGGTCGACTGCGCTCATCCGGAACCCTTCGCGCTTGGCGCCGCGGTCGTCGCCCTGGCAGCGGCACGGCGGCTCATGCCTTTCCTCCGCGCTGCGCGTCGAGGTACTGGCGAACGACGAACAGGTCGGCGACCTGCCCGCCCAGCATGCGGTCGAGCGCCGAGCGGCCGCCGAACATCGGCGCGCTGTTCGGCTTGCGCACCCACTCGTCGGCGCGACGCGACCCAGGGAAAAGGATTTGCAGCGACGAGTAGACACCGAACAGGTGCGACAGCCGCTCGAGCAGATGGCGCTCAAGCGGTGCGACCTTGCCCTGCTTCCACTGGTAGAGGGTTGCGCGCGCGACGCCGAGGAGCGTCGTCTGCTCGGTGATCGAGAGCTGCCAGGCGTCGGCAAGGCGAAAGAAGGTGCGCAGCGCCGCGCCTGCAGCACGGGCCGACGTCAGGTCGACCGCGGGGACATCTGGCTTGAGAAGAGCGCTCATCCTCGGAAGAATCCCGGCCCGATGCTTGGGGACGGCTCGAATCTAATCCATCTATAGACAAAATGCAAGAGTTTGTCTATCGATGGACAACGGAATCCCGAATCGCGTCGAGTTCAGCGTGCATGCGTCACGCCACCGTCGACCACCAGCGTCGAGCCGACGACGTAGTCGCCGGCGCGCGACGCCAGGTAGATCGCCGCGCCGGCCATGTCGTCGTCGACGCCGATCCGTCCGGCCGGGATCCGTGCCTTGACCTCGTCTGCGTGGTCGCGCGCCGCGCGGTTCATGTCCGACGCGAACGCCCCTGGCGCGATCGCACTGACGGCGATGCCGTCCTGGATGAGCCTGAGCGCCATGCGTCGGGTCAGCTGGATCAGCCCGGCCTTGCTCGCCGCGTACGAGTAGGTCTCCTGCGGATTGACCGAGATGCCGTCGATCGACGCGATGTTGATCACCTTCGCCAATCGGCCGGCGCCGGTCGCCTTCTTGAGCGCCTCGTGCAGCGCCTGGGTGAGGAAGAACGGCGCCTTCAGGTTGAGGTCGACGACCTTGTCCCACCCCTTCTCGGGGAACGTGTCGAACGTTTCACCCCAGGCGGCGCCGGCGTTGTTGACCAGGACATCGAGCGTCGATTCGTGCCGACCGTACGCTTGGACGAGCGCGTCGATGCCTTCGAGCGTCGAGACGTCCGCCGGCAGCGAGACGCATGTGCCGAGCGACGAGAGTTCGCGCGCGGTGGCATCGCACGCCTCGGCCTTGCGCGCCGAGATGTAGACGGCGCGCGCTCCGGCGGAAAGGAACCCGGCGGCGATCATGCGGCCGATGCCGCGCGATCCGCCGGTGACGAGGGCCGCGCGGCCGGCGAGCGAGAAGAGGTCGTTCATGACGGTGCTCCGAGGGAGAAGGAACGCGACGCGCGGCCGCCGCGGCGGGCGCTCCGGCGAGCCTACTCCTGCGCCGCCCGCCGCTCTGGGCACGGCCGTTGCTCGCGAGCGATGCCGCGATGGGCAACATCGCGATCACGACGGCGCCGCACGACGCTCGTCACGACCGGAGAGCGGGCTTCTTGGAACAGAAATGGCCGCAGACGCTGTGGATCGTGCGGCACGGCCAGAGCGCGGGCAACGTCGCGCGCGACGTCGCCGAACTCGGCGGGATGACGACGATCGACATCGCCGACCGTGACGTCGACGTGCCGCTCTCGCCGCTCGGCGACCGGCAGGCACAGGCGCTCGGCCACTGGTTCGCCGCGCTGCCGGTCCAAGAGCGCCCCGGGATCGTCCTCAGCTCGTCCTACCTGCGCGCGCCAGACCGCCGACCGCGTGCTGCGCGCCCTGCACGGCCCGTCCCCCGCGCGCGACGACCCCGAGGAGATCGCCTGCGTGCGGGACGAGCGACTGCGCGAGAAGGAGTTCGGGATCCTCGATCGACTGACGCCGCTCGGCATCCGCGCGGAGTACCCCGAGCTCGCCGAGCAGCGGCGGCACGTCGGCAAGTTCTACTTTCGGCCGCCCGGCGGCGAGAGCTGGTGCGACGTGATCCTGCGCCTGCGCAGCTTCCTCGACATGCTGACGCGCGAATGCCGCGGCGACCGCGTGCTCGTCGTCGCGCACCAGGGGATCGTCAACTGCATGCGCTATCTTCTCGAACGTCTCGACGAGCGGCAGATCCTCGCGATCGACCGGCTCGGCGACGTGCCCAACTGCGGCATCAACGCAAATGTCTTCGATCCACGCGCAGGCCGCCGCGGCAAGCTGGTCCTGCATCTCGAGAACTTCGTTTCGCCGCTGCGCGAGGCGGGCGCTTCCGTGACCACCGAGCCCGACCGCCCGACGGCGCCAAAATCGTGATGGCCTCGGCATCGTCTGCGATCGAGATCGACGCGCGCCTGCTGCGCGATTGGCCGCTCCCCGAGCCGGGCGCAAGCGCCGACAAGGACGAACGCGGCGCAACCCTCGTCGTCGCCGGCGGCGCCGAGACGCCGGGCGCTGTCGTGCTTGCCGCGATTGCCGCCTTGCGCGCCGGCGCCGGCAAGCTCGCCGTCGCCACCGGCGTGAGCATCGCTCCCGGGCTCGCGCTCGCGCTGCCCGAAGTGCGCGTGGTCGCGCTGCCCGAGAGCGAATCCGGGGGCCTTTCCTCCGACGGCCTCGCCAGGCTCGAGAGCCTGCTGGGAAAGGTCGATGCCGTGCTCGTCGGTCCGGGGCTGCAGGACGGCGCGGCGACGCGAGCATTCACACGCAGGCTGCTCAGGCGAACGGCGCGCGCCGCGATCGTCCTCGATGCGCTCGCGATGGACGTCGTCCTCGACGTGCGCCGCTTCGAGCGCGCCCCGCTCCTCACGCCGCACGCCGGCGAGATGGCGCATCTCACCGGCCTCGCGGAGGAGGAGGTGAGCGCCGATCCCGAGCGACACGCGCGCGAGGCCGCGCTGCGCTGGAACGCGGTCGTGGCGCTGAAGGGTTCGACGGCCTGGATCGCGACGCCCGACGGCGACTGCTGGCGGCACGTCAGCCGCCACTCCGGCCTCGGCACCTCGGGCTCGGGCGACGCGCTCGCGGGAATCATCGCCGGCCTGGCGGCGCGCGGCGCGCCGCTCGCGCAGGCGGCGGCCTGGGGCGTAGCGCTGCACGCGCGCGCCGGCCGCGCATTGGCCGAGCGGCTCGGCCCGATCGGCTACCTCGCCGGCGAGCTGGCGGGCGAGATCCCGCGCCTGATGGACAAGCTGGCGCACTAGCCGCCGGCACAGAGGAGGCAACGGCAATGAAGAGCGCGCTGCAACCGTACTTCCAGAAGCGCGATTTCAAGATCACGAGCGAGCCGACCGGCGGCAGGTCATCGGCGGGCGCGCTCTCGTTCGTCGTCCAGAAGCACGCGGCGACGCGCCTGCACTACGACTTCCGCCTCGAGCTCGACGGCACGCTGAAGAGCTGGGCGGTGCCGAAGGGGCCGAGCCTCGACCCCGCCGACAAGCGCATGGCGGTGCACGTCGAGGACCATCCGATCGACTACGGCCGCTTC